>NZ_JBEYVO010000028.1:0-188502 GCF_040644055.1 Streptomyces sp. NPDC047043 | reverse complement strand
GTCCTGAGCCAGGATCAAACTCTCCGTGAATGTTTACCGGTAATCCGGTCGAACACCACGAGAGCGGAACCGCCGGGCGGAATAAGCCCGGCCGTCCACAGCGTCCTCGCTGTGTTGTTTCAAAGGAACCTCGCCCCAACCGGTGATCCGGCCGGAGACGGGGTATCAACTAATCTGGCGTTGATTTTTGGCACGCTGTTGAGTTCTCAAGGAACGGACGCTTCCTTCGTACTCACCCTCGCGGGCTTTCCTCCGGGCGCTTCCCTTCGGTCTTGCGTTTCCGACTCTATCAGATCCTTTCGGGCCTGATTCCCAGTCGGCGGGGGCTTTCGACATTCACTACGTTAGCCGATTTCCCCGGCAGCTCATAATCGAGTTCCGCGAGTTTGAATTCAGGCATGCAGGCATGACGAATTCGCCCCCGCTGAGGGGTGATCGTAGGTAGTGGTTTGGCCGCTTCCGGCTGCTGGCGATTGCCGTACCCGGTTCAAGCGGCTCGGGCTACGTTACGCACCTTCCAAGGGCGAGTCAACTTGAGCGACGCCTCGGTGCATGGGCCCGATAAGGGCTCACCGTCGGGTCATTGGCGATCCAGAAGCGCCATGGGTGAACGCCCCCGTCGCCGGCCACTCCGGTGCGGGGACCGTTGCGTACCTGGTCGGGGGCGATGGGAGTGCCCGTAAGGATCCGGAGGGGGGTGTCCCCGGGGGCGCATGCGTCCGTGCCGTCCAGGGCCCGGTCCACCCCCAGGGCCGTGGCCAGGCGTGCCGGTCCTTTGGCCAGTTCCTTGTCGTTTCGGGCCGAGAGTCGACGTTTACGAGCGAGTTCGGCGCCCTCGACGACCTCGCCGGCCCGGAGCAGGACCGCGCTCGCCTGCCCGTCGGGGCCGCACACCAGGTTCATGCAGAACCACATGCCGTAGGTGAAGTAGACGTAGACGTGTCCGGGGGGACCGAACATCACGCCGTTGCGGGCCGTGGGGCCGCGATAGGCGTGGGAGCCGGGGTCGTTCGGGCCGTCGTAGGCCTCGACCTCTGTGAGTCTGAGGGCGATCTGACCGTCCGGAGTGGTGCGGAGGAGGATGCGGCCAAGGAGGTCCGGGGCGACTTCCAGGACGGGGCGGTCGAAGAAGGTCCTTGGGAGGGGCGTACGGTCCGAGGGCGCGATCATGGCGTCCGAGGGTAGTCCAGTCGGGTGTGGGCCAAAGGGTGGTCAAGGATCCGTCTGCTTGCCAGGGTGAGGATGCGGAACCGGCCACCGCCGGATCGCGTTTGTAGGGATCAGGGATCCATACGTAGGTAAGAGGGAGTGACATGGCGTTCAAGAAGCTGCTCGCGAGCCTGGGGGCCGGCGGGGCTTCGGTCGAGACGGTGCTGACCGAGGTCAACGTTGTTCCGGGTGGCGTCGTCCAGGGGGAGGTGCGGATCCAGGGCGGGTCCGTGAACCAGGACATCGAGGGCCTGTCGGTCGGGCTGCAGGCCAAGGTCGAGGTCGAGAGCGGTGACGAGGAGTACAAGCAGAACATCGAGTTCACCAAGGTGAGTCTCGGTGGGGCCTTCGAGCTGCAGGCGGGTGCCGTGCACGCCGTGCCGTTCGGGCTCGAGATCCCGTGGGAGACGCCGGTCACGATGATCGACGGGCAGGCGCTGCGCGGGATGAACATCGGGGTGACCACGGAGCTGGCGATCGCGCGAGCCGTGGACTCCGGTGACCTGGACCCGATCAACGTGCACCCGCTGCCGGCGCAGAAGGCCATCCTGGACGCCTTCATCCAGCTCGGCTTCCGCTTCAAGAACGCGGACATGGAGCGCGGTCACATCCGGGGTACGCGGCAGAGGCTGCCGTTCTACCAGGAGATCGAGTTCTACCCGCCGTCGCAGTACCGGGGTCTCAACCAGGTCGAGTTGAGCTTCGTGGCCGACGAGCACGCCATGGACGTCGTCCTGGAGATGGACAAGAAGCCGGGGCTGTTCAGCGAGGGCAGTGACACCTTCCGGTCGTTCCAGGTGGGTCAGCACGACTTCCACGGGACCGACTGGGCGGCTTACCTCAACCAGTGGCTGTCCGAGGTCGGCAGCAAGCGCAACTGGTTCTAGGCTCGGGAACTGGTGATTCCAGTAACCGATCAGGAGGTACCGAGGTGACCGAGCTCAAGCGGCGGCCGCTCCCCCACGACTTCCATCCGCCCGTGCCGTCGTTCACGGTCGCGAGCGAGGACGTCCAGGAGGGCGCGACGCTCAGGGACGCTCAGGTCTACGCGGCCGGCAACACCTCGCCGCAGCTGCGGTGGGAGGGCTTCCCCGCCGGGACCAAGAGCTTCGCCGTGACCTGCTACGACCCGGACGCCCCCACGGGCAGCGGGTTCTGGCACTGGTCCGTGTTCGACATCCCGGCCTCGGTGACCGAGCTGCCGACGGGTGCGGGCAGCGGCAAGTTCGAGGGGCTGCCCGAGGGCGCCGTGCAGGTGCGCAACGACTACGGGACCAAGGAGTTCGGCGGAGCCGCTCCGCCGCCCGGGGACGGTCCGCACCGGTACGTGTTCACGGTGTACGCCGTGGATCAGGAGAAGCTGGGGCCGGACTCCGATGCCTCTCCGGCCGTTGTCGGTTTCAATCTGCGGTTCCACGCGATCGCGCGTGCCCAGCTGGTCGCCGAGTACGAAGTGCCTGCGAAAGACTGACGTTCATTGAACGTTTGCCCGCCTCTGGTCTTGGAATTGATCAGGGGCGGGCAGTTTTTATTGCGTTGTCCATCTCGGCGTGCCCGGCCAGAGTTGATCCAAGCCCGCCAGGGGGTGGGCCGATTGCACGGGAGGTGGGCGGGATGCGGGACACGCTGGTACTGAACGCGAGCTTCGAGCCGCTGTCGACGGTGACGTTGAATCGAGCCGTCGTTCTGGTGCTGCAGGACAAGGCCGTTGTCGAGCAGGCCCACCCCGAACTGCGCATGCGCGGAGCCGCGGTCGACATACCCGTGCCCCGGGTGATCAGACTGTGCAGGTACGTGCGGGTGCCGTTCCGAAGACAAGCTCCGTGGTCGAGGCGGGGTGTTCTGGTCAGGGACCGGCACCGGTGCGCGTACTGCGGTCGCCGGGCGACCACCGTGGACCACGTGGTGCCCCGGGCTCAGGGTGGTAGGGACTCGTGGCTGAACACGGTGGCCTCGTGCGCGGAGGACAACCACCGCAAGGCGGACCGGACTCCGGAGCAGGCGGGTATGCCGCTGCTGCGGCAGCCGTTCGAGCCCACACCGCAGGATGCGATGCTGCTGGCGCTGGGCGCCGAGGACTTCGAGGCGCTGCCGGATTGGCTGGCCCAGCCCGCCGCCTAGGCCGTACGTAGAACTGGGGCCCACCTCCCGACGGAGGTGGGCCCCAGTGTCGTACAGGAGACGTCGTCAGTCGATCGACGGCTTCTCTCGGCGTTCCGGGGCCTTCTCCGCGCCTCCGCCGCCTGAATTGCCGCCGAACGGGCCGAAGTTGCCCATCGCACCGGAGAGGCCCTTGAGGGCGTCGCCGATTTCGCTGGGGACGATCCAGAGCTTGTTGGCGTCGCCCTCGGCGATCTTCGGGAGCATCTGGAGGTACTGGTAGCTGAGCAGCTTCTGGTCGGGGTCGCCGGCGTGGATGGACTCGAAGACCGTGCGGATCGCCTGGGCCTCGCCCTCGGCGCGCAGGGCGGCGGCCTTGGCCTCACCCTCGGCGCGCAGGATCTGGGACTGCTTCTCACCTTCGGCGGTGAGGATGGCGGCCTGGCGCGTACCTTCCGCGGTGAGGATCGCGGCGCGCTTGTCACGGTCGGCGCGCATCTGCTTCTCCATCGAGTCCTGGATGGAGGTGGGCGGCTCGATCGCCTTCAGTTCCACGCGGTTGACGCGGATGCCCCACTTGCCGGTGGCCTCGTCGAGGACGCCGCGCAGGGCCGCGTTGATCTCCTCGCGGGAGGTCAGGGTCCGCTCGAGGTCCATGCCACCGATGATGTTGCGGAGCGTGGTGACGGTGAGCTGCTCAATTGCCTGGATGTAGCTGGCGACTTCGTATGTCGCTGCCCGGGCGTCGGTCACCTGGTAGTAGATGACGGTGTCGATGTTGACGACCAGGTTGTCCTGGGTGATCACCGGCTGGGGCGGGAACGGCACGACCTGTTCACGCAGGTCGATGCGGTTACGAATGGTGTCTATGAACGGGACGACGATGTTGAGGCCCGCGTTGAGTGTCCGCGTATAGCGGCCGAAGCGCTCGACGATGGCGGCGCTGGCCTGTGGGATGACTTGGATTGTCCTGATCAGGGCGATGAAGACCAACACCACCAGAATGATCAGGACGATGATGACCGGTTCCATCGTCGTTCCCCGTACCCTTCTCCGCCTCGGCGCTTTCGGAAGATCTTATGGTTGTTGAAGATCTTGCTGGTCGAGTCTGACAGACCGTCGCACAACTCGTGGGCTGTTCGGTTCAGTTGAGTCCTGCGAGGTCAGATGACGATCGCGGTGGCCCCCTCGATCTCCACGACGTCCACCTCTTGCCCTACTTCGTAGGCGCGGCCGGTGTCGAGCGCGCGCGCCGACCAGACCTCTCCGCCCAGCTTGATTCGGCCGCCGGAGCCGTCCACACGCTCCAGTACGACGGCCTGCTTGCCCTTCAACGCCTCCACGCCGGTGGCGAGTTGGGGGCGTTGCGCGCTGTGTCGGGCCGCGATGGGCCGGACGACGGCGATGAGGGCGACCGAGACGACGACGAAGGCGAGTACCTGGGCCACGGCCCCGAAGCCCAGTCCGGCCAAGACCGCGGCGGCGACGGCGCCCACCGCGAGCATCCCGAACTCCGGCATCGCCGTGACCACGAGCGGGATTCCGAGCGCCGCCGCGCCGACCAGCCACCACACCCATGCGTCGATGTCGTTCACATGGTCATGGTAGGACCGCGGGTCCTGCCTCGGACAGGGCGCGATGCGGCCGGGACGGGCTTCTTACCCGGGTTTTCGCGCGGGCTTCACAAGGTCAGGACAGCGGCAGGCCCTGGGCGGTCCAGCGGTCGCCGACCTGTTCGACGACGAGCGGGAGGCCGAAGCAGAGGGAGAGGTTGCGGGAGGTGAGCTCGAGCTCCAGCGGGCCGGCGGCGAGGACCTTGCCCTGACGGATCATCAGGACGTGGGTGAAGCCGGGGGCGATCTCCTCGACGTGGTGGGTGACCATGATCATCGAGGGGGCGATCGGGTCGCGGGCGAGACGGCCGAGTCGACGGACGAGGTCCTCGCGGCCGCCGAGGTCGAGGCCGGCGGCGGGCTCGTCGAGGAGGAGGAGCTCGGGGTCGGTCATCAGGGCGCGGGCGATGAGGGTGCGCTTGCGCTCGCCCTCGGAGAGGGTGCCGAACTTGCGGTCCACGTACTCCGTCATACCGAGGCGGTCGAGGAAGGCGCGGGCGCGCTGCTCGTCGACGTCCTCGTACTCCTCCTGCCAGCCGGCGGTCATGCCGTACGCGGCGGTCAGTACGGTCTGCAGGACGGTCTGGCGCTTGGGGAGCTTGTCGGCCATGGCGATGCCGGCCATGCCGATACGCGGGCGCAGCTCGAAGACGTCGACCTTGCCGAGGGTGTCGCCGAGGATGGTGGCGGTGCCGCTGCTGGGGAAGAGGTAGCTGGAGGCGACGTTCAGGAGGGTGGTCTTGCCGGCGCCGTTCGGGCCGAGGATGACCCAGCGCTCGCCCTCCTTGACCGACCAGGAGACCTGGTCCACCAGAGCCCGGCCCTCACGGACCACGGATACGTCCTGAAGCTCCAGAACATCGCTCATGAGCGCGTTGTCTCCCCTTGCAGTGTGACCGGTCTCGGCGTCTCGGCTGTCGCGTGCGCGCTTTCGGGCGCAGCCCTCGATGAAATCTACGCCACCGGTCGGCCGGCCCATTCCATCGGTCCGGTCCTTAGGGTGGGGGCATGCTCTCGGAACCGCGTTCAGGACGCCTTGCCGCTTGGGGAAACGCCCTTTTGGCCGGACTTGTCTCGCCGGACGACGCCGTGCTCGCGATCGTCGGGGACGATGCCGTGCACCGCGTGGAGGGGCTGCCCGGTGAGTCTGCGCCTGTCGGGCTCACGCTCGCGCTGGGCCGGCTGCGGGCGCTCGGCGTCGCGGGGCTGCGCGTCGCGCTGCCCGCGCCGGGGCATCCGCTGGGCCTGAGCGGGCCGCCGGAGTTCAACGCGCGGGCGATGGACGCCGAAGAGGCGGTGATCTGTCACGGCGCCGCGCTCGGGCTGGTTCCGGAGGTGCACGAGGCCGGGCCCGAGGGCGATGTGCATGTCGAGGTGGTGTGGCACTGTCTGCCGGTGCGGGAGGCTCCGCCGGCCGATGTGCCCTCGCTCGGTGAGGCCGAGCGGGAGTTGGCGGAGGCGCTGCGGGAGGCGACGGAGGTGCTGTCGCGGTTGGACGTCGCCGGGTCGGGGCCGGTGGCGGAGGCGGCGATCGACGCGTACCGGGCGCGGGCCGAGCGGGGGCGGGAGGTGCTGGCGCCGGGGTATCCGCCGCGGGCGGTGCGGGTGCTGGAGCTGGCGCAGCGGGTGGGGCTGCTGATCTCCCTCGCCTACGACAACGGGCACGGGGCGGCGGTGAGTGCCGGGGAGATGGGGGCGCGGGCGCAGGCGCTGCGGCCGGTGGAACGGACGGCTCGGCGGGCGCAGGTGGCTGCGTTCAACGCGTATGTGGAGGAGCGGGAGCGGGGCGTTCGGTGAGCGGGGGGAGGTGAGTGCTGCCGCCCAGGGGCTGTCCGGCGGATCGGGCCGCCGGGGCCGGACGCGGAAAGGCCCCGCCGGTCGCTGGTGACTGCGGGGCCTCTCGTGGACAGGGTGCCGACGTCAGCGGTTGACGCCCAGGTTGCCGAAGGCGGGGTTCAGCACGCCGACGACGTTCACGCTGTTGCCCACGGCGTTCACCGGGATGTGCACCGGGGCCTGGACGAGGTTGCCCGAGACGATGCCGGGCGAGCCCACGGCGGTGCCGTCGGCGTGCGCGCCGTTGGTGGCGGAGGCCATTCCGGCGCCCGCGGCGAGCAGACCGCCGGCCACCATCGTCACGGCCGCTGCCTTCTTGAGGTTCTTCACTTCTTGCCCCTCCTAGTGACTGCCGCGGCTGTTCGCCGCAGCACGTACTGAAGAACGGCGGAGATCCACGGAGGATGCGCCATCCGGGGGACATTCCCACGACGGTATGAATCTCAGTCCGGAACGGAACCCTCCGTATTGCCGGACCGTACCGGCGTCTTCGGCGCGTTTCAGCCGGTCACGCCGTGGCGTACGGCCCACAGCGCCGCCTGTGTGCGGTCCGCCAGGTCGAGCTTCATCAGGATGTTCGAGACGTGGGTCTTCACGGTTTTCTCGGAGAGGACGAGGGCGCGTGCGATCTCGCGGTTGGAGCGGCCGTCCGCTATCAGGCCGAGCACCTCGCGCTCCCGGTCGGTGAGCGAACCTGCTCTGCCCTGGCCCGAGTTGGCCTCCTCCTGGGACAACAGGGCGCCCGCCACCTCGGGTTGGAGCAGGATGTGCCCGGCGTGCACGGAGCGGATGGCCCCGGCGAGCGCGTCGGGGTCCACGTCCTTGTAGACGTAACCGGCGGCGCCCGCGCGCAGGGCCGGGACCACCGTGCGCTGTTCGGTGAAGCTGGTGACGATCAGCACGCGCGCGGGGTTGTCGAGTTCGCGGAGCTTGCGCAGGGCGTCGACGCCGTCCATGCCGGGCATCTTGACGTCCATCAGGACGACGTCGGGCTTCAACTCCTCGGCGCGGGCGACCCCTTCGGCGCCGTCGGCCGCCTCGCCCACGACCTCGATGTCGTCCTGCACCTCGAGGAAGGTGCGCAGGCCGCGCCGGACCACCTGGTGGTCGTCGACGAGCAGCACCTTGATTGCGTCAGCCACCGGGGACCTCCATCTCGATCGTGGTGCCCTTCCCGGGCGCCGATTCCACTGTCAGCGTGCCGCCGACCCCGCTCGCGCGGTCACGCATGGACACCAGGCCCAGGTGGCGTCCGGCTCGTCGTATCGACTGCGGGTCGAAACCGCTGCCGTCGTCCGTGACGCGCAGGACCGCGGCGGTTCCGCGCCGGGCCAGGGCCACGTCCACATGTTCCGCGCCGGAGTGCCGCAGGGCGTTGTGCAGGGCCTCCTGGGCGACGCGCAGGAGGGCTTCCTCCTGGGCGGCGGGCAGGGCGCGCACTCCGCAGCTGTGGAAGGCCACGCGCGCGGTGTGGGCGCGGTCGAGGACCTGGATCTGGGTGCGCAGAGTGTTGACCAGGCCGTCCTCGTCGAGGGCCGCGGGGCGCAACTCGACGACGGCGGCGCGCAGTTCGTCGGTGGCTTCGGCGGCGAGCGCGGCCACCTGCTGCAGTTCGCCCTTGGCACGGGACGGGTCGCGGTCCACCAGGGCGGCGGCTGCCTGGGCGGTCAGGCGCAGGGAGAAGAGCTTCTGGCTGACCGCGTCGTGCAGTTCGTGCGCAAGGCGGGAGCGCTCCTCGGCGATGGTCAGCTCGCGGCTGCGCTCGTACAGGCGGGCGTTGGTGAGAGCGATCGCGGCGTGCTGGGCGAGGATGGAGAGCAGTTCCTCGTCCTCCTCGGTGAAGCCGCAACCGCCTTCTGGCTTCGAGCGCGGGGGGTGTGGGGGAGTTCCCCCCACAGGACGCAGCTTGTTGGCCAGGAACAAGGCGCCGATGACCTCGTCGCCGTCCCGGATGGGCAGGCCCAGGAAGTCGGACATGTCGGGGTGGGCGGACGGCCAGCCCTCGAAGCGGGGGTCCTGGCGTACATCGGCAAGGCGCTCGACCTTGGCCTCCTGCAGCATCGCGGCGAGGATGCCGTGCTGGCGCGGGAGCGGGCCGATGGCCTTCCACTGCTCGTCGCTGACCCCGTCGACCACGAACTGGGCGAAGCCGCCGTGGTCGTCGGGGACGCCGAGGGCGGCGTACTGCGCGCTGAGCAGCTCGCGGGCCGAGGCGACGATCGTCTTGAGGACGTCGCGCACCTCGAGATGCCTGCTCATGGCCAGCAACGCGGAGCTCACCGCGGCGAGGCCGGACCGGGGGCCTTGACTCATGTCCTCAAGGTACCGGCGGGGTACGACAACCCGGATCGGACCAGTGGCGGCGCGACCCCGGCCGGTGGGCCTAGGGCCGGCGACCTAGTCCCGGGGCCCCGGACGGGCGGCGTAGGCCGAAGTGACCCGCTGTTCTGGGGCCCGCGTCCGAGGCGGACGGGGCCGTCCCCTTCCTACGTTGATCTCACCCGCCGGTCCGAGAAACGACGCAGGCGGAGAGACGGTGACGAGGGGACGGTTGTCATGCCCGTAGCGATCATCACGGGGGCCTCGAAGGGGCTGGGGCGGGCGCTCGCCGAGGCGCTGGCCGGGCGGGGCTGGGATCTGGTGCTCGACGCCAGAACCGAGGGGGTGCTCACGGAGACGGCCGCGGCGGTGTCCGCGCACGGCACGCGCGTGACGGCGCTGCCCGGGGACGTCACGGACGCCGGGCACCGGTCCGAGCTGGTGGCGGCGGCGTGGAAGCTGGGCGGCCTCGATCTGCTGGTGAACAACGCGAGCGCGCTGGGCGCCGAGCCGCTCGTACGGCTGGAGGGGCTGCCCCTGGAGGGGCTCAGGCGGGCGCTGGAGGTGAACGTGGTGGCCGCGCTGGGCCTGGTCCAGGAGGCGCTGCCGCTGCTGCGGGCGTCCGGGGCGGCCGCGGTCGTCGCGGTCAGCTCGGACGCGGCTGCCGAAGCCTACGAGACCTGGGGCGGCTACGGGGCGTCGAAGGCGGCCCTCGACCACCTTGCGGCGGTGCTCGGCGAGGAGGAGCCCGGGCTGCGGGTCTGGGCGGTCGACCCGGGCGACATGGCCACGGACTTGTACAAGGCGGCCGTACCGGACGACGGCGATCCGCGGCCGGCGCCGGCGAGTGTCGTGCCGGCGTTCCTGCGGCTGCTGGACGAGCGGCCGGCGAGCGGGCGCTACTCGGCTCCCTCGCTGCTGGTGGAGGGGCGATGACGCTGGCGATGGGGGTCCCCCCGCGCGAGCCTGTTCGAGCGTGGGGGAGGGTGCCCGAGGAACTGTCCGCCGGCATCCCGGTCGAGCAGCGCGGGCCCGGGCTCGACCGGGATGCCGTACGGCTGCTCGTTTCGCGTGGGGCCGAGGTGTCGCATCACGCGTTCGTGGAGCTGCCGCGGCTGCTGCGGGCCGGGGATCTGCTCGTGGTGAACACCTCGTCCACGCTCGCGGCCGCCGTGGACGGGCGGGTCGGGCACGCGCGCGTGGTGGTGCATTTCTCCACGCGCGGGGACGACGGGCGATGGGCCGTCGAGCTGCGGGAACCGGACGGGAGGGGAACCACGCGCGCGCGTACGGGCGGGCCCGCGGGGACGCAGGTGCGACTGCCGGGTGGTGTGCGGCTGGTGCTGGAGGAGCCGCTGAGCGCGTGCGGAGAGCGGCTGTGGTGGGCGCGGGCGTCCGGGGCCGAGGTCCTCGGGATGCTGCGGGAGCACGGGCGGCCCATTCGCTACTCCTATACGGAGCGGGACCAGCCGCTGTCCGCGTACCAGACGGTGTTCGCGCTGCCCTCCGCCGACGGGGCGGGCAGTGCGGAGATGCCGAGTGCGGCGCGGCCCTTCACCGCGCGGCTGGTGGCGGAGCTGGTGAGCCGGGGTGTGCAGTTCGCGCCGATCACGCTGCACACGGGGGTGGCCTCGGCAGAGGTGCACGAGCCGCCGTATCCGGAGCGGTTCTCGGTGCCGGAGGCATCGGCTCGGCTGATCAACGCCGTGAAGGCCGGGGACGGCCGGGTCGTGGCGGTCGGGACGACGGCCGTGCGGGCCGTGGAGTCGGCGGCCGGCGCCGATGGCGTCGTACGCGCGCGTGAAGGGTGGACGGACCTCGTGGTCACCCCGGAGCGCGGGGTGCGGGCGGTGGACGGACTGCTGACCGGGCTGCACGAGCCGGAGGCCTCGCATCTGCTGATGCTGGAGGCCGTCGGCGGGCGGGCCGCGGTGGACCGCAGCTACGAGGAGGCGCTGCGCGGGCTCTATCTGTGGCACGAGTTCGGAGACGTCCACCTCATCCTCCCGAAGGAGGATCCTCACTCAGAGGATTGCTCCAGCAACTGTTGGTGAGAGTGTTACGTGCTCGATGTGAGCCCACGCATAGGGTGCAGGTCACATACGAAGTTCGGTAGGAGATAGAGGCTCCCGTTTTGAGCGGGGCAGACGTTCCAGTCTGCCCCGATTTGCCCTTCCCGTCTCCACTATCCGGGATCGTACGTCACACCTTTGCCTGCCCGTTTTGCGGCCGCTAAGAATGGCTGCCGTCGCTCAGCGCCGCGGGTTCCCACCGCGGCGTTTGTGCGGGAAGGACCCGTGTCCCCCGCCGGACAGAGAGCGACCTCCGCGCTATTCGAAGAGGTCCGTCTGCCATGCCCAAGAACACCAACGCTCGCCGTCTCAGTCGCTCGCTGACCCGCCACCACAAGATCGGGATCGCCGGCGTCGCCACCCTCGGTGCGGCCGCCATCGCGTTCTCCGCGGTTCCCAGCAACGCCGACACGACCACGAACGAGGCCTCCGTCTCCACGGCCGCGGTGGTGTACGGCAACGAGCAGATCAAGGACGTCAAGGCCAGCGTCACCGACCAGCTCGCCGGTGCCAGCGTGAAGGCCGAGCAGATAGCGGCCAAGAAGAAGGCCGCCGCCGCGAAGAAAGCCGCCGCCGCGAAGAAGGCCGCCGCCGAGGCCGCCGCGAAGAAGAAGGCCGCCGCCGCTGCCGCCGCCAAGCGGAAGGCCGCCGCGGCACGCAAGGCGAAGGAGGCCGCGAGCCGGGCCGCCAAGCGTGCCGCGATCAAGCCGGTCGCCGCCAAGACGTACGCGAACAACCTCGACGGCTGGATCAGGCAGTCCCTGGACATCATGAAGTCCAAGGGCATACCGGGGTCCTACAACGGCCTGTACAAAAACATCATGCGGGAGTCCTCGGGCAACCCGAACGCCATCAACGACTGGGACATCAACGCCATCAACGGCATCCCGTCGAAGGGCCTGCTGCAGGTGATCCCGCCGACCTTCAGCGCGTACCACGTGGCCGGCACGTCCTGGAACATCTACGACCCGGTCGCCAACATCACCGCCGCCGCCAACTACGCGGCCGACAGGTACGGCTCGATCGACAACGTCAACAGCGCGTACTGAGGTCGGCGCGGACCTCTGCACGTGAACGCCGAAGGGCGGCACCTCCTGACGGGTGCCGCCCTTCGGGGTCGTGGTGGAAGCCGGACTACTTGCGCATGACCTCGGGCTCGTGGCGGCGCAGGAAGCGGGCCACGAAGAAGGCGCAGATCACACCGAGCGCGATCAGGGCGATCATGTCCATGCTCCAGGCGGCCGCGGTGTGCTCCCACAGCGGATCGTTGGGCTTGCCCTTGCCGGGCGGGCTGATCCGGTTGAAGTCCAGCGTGGCGCCCGCGGCGGCGACCGCCCAGCGCGAGGGCATCAGGTACGAGACCTGGTTGACGCCGATCGCGCCGTTCAGGGCGAAGAGGCAGCCGGTGAAGACGACCTGGACGATCGCGAACATGACCAGGAGCGGCATGGTCTTCTCGGCGGTCTTCACCAGCGCCGAGATGATCAGGCCGAACATCATCGAAGTGAAGCCGAGGGCCATGACCGGGATGGAGAGCTCGAGGAGCGTGAGGTTGCCGAGGACCACGCCCTCCTTGGGGATCGTCCGGCTGGCGAAGCCGATCATGCCGACCATCAGGCCCTGCAGCACCGTGACGAAGCCGAGCACGAAGACCTTGGACATCAGGTACGCGGACCGCGACAGGCCGGTCGCGCGCTCCCGCTCGTAGATGACCCGTTCCTTGATCAGTTCACGGACGGAGTTCGCGGCGCCGGCGAAGCAGGCGCCGACCGCGAGGATCAGCAGGACCGTGGTGGCCGTGCCGTTCGGGACGGGCTGGCCGGTCGTCGGGTTGATCTCCGTGTTGACCAGCAGGTCCTTGCCGGAGTCGATGAGCAGGCTCACCGAGCCGAGGACGAGCGGCAGGATCACCGTCAGGGCGAGGAAACCCTTGTCGGAGGCGATGACCGAGACGTAGCGGCGCACCAGAGTGCCGAACTGGCTCATCCAGCCCTGTGGCTTCGGCGGCTTCATCGCCTGCATCGGAGGCATCTGTACGGACTGCGGCGCAACGGCGTCGATGTCCGCGGCGTACATCTGGTAGTGCTGCGAGCCCTTCCAGCGTCCAGCCCAGTCGTAGTCGCGGTAGTTCTCGAAGGCGGAGAAGACGTCGGCCCAGGTGTCGTAGCCGAAGAAGTTCAGGGCCTCCTCCGGCGGGCCGAAGTAGGCGACCGCGCCGCCCGGCGCCATCACCAGGAGCTTGTCGCAGATCGCGAGCTCGGCCACGGAGTGCGTGACGACGAGGACGGTGCGGCCGTCGTCGGCGAGGCCGCGCAGCAGCTGCATGACGTCGCGGTCCATGCCCGGGTCGAGGCCGGAGGTCGGCTCGTCGAGGAAGATCAGCGACGGCTTGGTGAGGAGCTCCAGGGCCACCGAGACGCGCTTGCGCTGGCCGCCGGAGAGGGAGGTGACCTTCTTCTCCTTGTGGATGTCCAGCTTCAGCTCGCGCAGCACCTCGTCGATGCGGTTCTCGCGCTCCTGTGCCGTGGTGTCGGCGGGGAAGCGCAGCTTGGCCGCGTACTTGAGGGCCTTCTTGACGGTCAGCTCCTTGTGCAGGATGTCGTCCTGCGGGACCAGACCGATGCGCTGGCGCAGCTCGGCGAACTGCTTGTACAGGTTCCGGTTGTCGTAGAGGACATCGCCCTGGTTGGCGGGCCGGTAGCCGGTGAGCGCCTTGAGCAGGGTCGACTTGCCGGAGCCGGACGGGCCGATGACGGCGATCAGCGACTTCTCCGGGACGCCGAAGGAGACGTCCTTCAGGATCTGCTTGCCGCCGTCGACCGTGACGGTCAGGTGGCGGGCCGAGAAGGAGACCTCACCGGTGTCGACGAACTCCTCGAGGCGGTCGCCGACCAGGCGGAACGTGGAGTGGCCGACGCCGACGATGTCGTTCGGGCCGAGCAGCGCCGAGCCGCCCTTGGGGATCGGCTGGCCGTTGACGAACGTGCCGTTGTGCGAGCCCAGGTCGCGGATCTCGCAGCGGCCGTCGGGCGTGGCGTGGAACTCGGCGTGGTGCCGGGAGACCTGCAGGTCGGAGACGACCAGCTCGTTCTCCAGGGCACGGCCGATGCGCATCACGCGGCCGAGCGAGAACTGGTGGAAGGTGGTCGGGCTGCGGTCGCCGTAGACCGGCGGCGCCCCCGCGCCACCACCGGGGCCCTGCTGCGGCGGGATGTGCGCGGCCGCCTGCTGCGGCGGCGCCTGCTGCGGCTGTTGCCAGCCGGCCTGCGGGGCGGCCTGCTGCGGCGGCGCCTGCTGTGCCCAGCCGGGGGCCGCGCCCTGGGCGGCGTACGGCTGCTGCTGGGGCTGGGCCTGCGGCGCGGCCACGGCGGCCTGACCGGAGACGGTCACGCGCGGGCCGTCGGTCGCGTTGCCGAGGTTGACCGCCGTGCCGGGGCCGATCTCCATCTGATGGATCCGCTGGCCCTGCACGAAGGTTCCGTTGGTGGAGCCGTGGTCCTCGATGACCCAACTGCGGCCGCCCCAGCTGATCGTGGCATGACGCCAGGACACTCTGGCGTCGTCGAGCACGATGTCGCCCTGCGGATCGCGTCCGAGGGTGTACGGCCTGGACGGATCGAGCGTCCAGGTGCGTCCATTCAATTCCAGTACGAGTTCCGGCACTCCATGCCCCACTGAGTAGTCCCCCGAGTTACCCCCATCACAGGGAGTCTAGGGATGTCGAACATCGTCGGGAACTATTTCAGGCTCCGCCCCCTGACCGAAAGTCGGGCCTTGTGAAGACCACGCACGTGCGCTTCGACTGGTTCCGTTGACGGGGTTGAAACCGACCCGGAGAGTGGGTAATCCACGCGAGGGGGACATGCGCGGCGTCCGGCCGCGCCGCGGATCGGGGGGTCTGCCATGAGCGCGTCGTCGAGTGTCGAGACCGCGTACAAAGGCACGCGCGGCACAAGGGTGCCGTGGGGAGACGTCCTGCTGTCCGCGATCGCCGCCGTGAGCTGGGCGTTGATAGGCATGGCGGGCACGGCTGCGCTCGGCCTGCATCTGCTGGAGGCCGACGCGTCGGGCTCGCTGGGGCCGATGACCGCTGCTGTGGTGGCACTTGGGGCGGGTGGTTCGGTCACGCCGTCCGGCGATGTGTCGGCATTCGGCCTGAAAGGCGCGGAGGCGCACACGGCCGTCACGATCACGCCACTGGGTGTCGGCCTGGTCGGAGCGCTGCTGTTGTCGTGGTTCTTCCTACGGTCCTTGCGTGCGGCGGGAGTTGTGATCGAACCGGCCGAACTGCTCGCCCGCGCGGGCGCGGTGGTCGCGCTGTTCGTGGCGACGCTGGGCGGGCTGGCGTGGGCGGGGCACGACGTCATCACGATCGACGGGGCCTCACTGGGCCTCGACAAGCTGCCCGGCGGCGGAGGCGGGGGCGGCGGGGTCAGCATCCCGGGCCTGGGCGACATCGGGGACATCGGCGGGCTGCTGCCCGACAACATCGGCAACCTCATCGACGCGAAGGCGGCGGTCGGCTTCACCGTCGACACGGCGCCCACGCTGCTGGGCGGCCTCGGCTGGTCGGCCGGCGTCCTGCTGATCGCCCTGCTGGCCTCGCGCCGCACTCCCCTGCCGCGCGGCTGGGACGCCGTGCACCGCGTCGTACGGCCGGCCGCGTCCGCCCTCGTGACGGTGCTGCTGGTGACGGTGGCGGCCGGGTTCGCGGCCGCGGCGTACGCGGCGATCGGCGACGAACATCCCAAGCGGATCTTCGGCGCGGCCCTGCTGGGCGCACCGAACGGCACCTGGCTGGGCATCCCGATCGGCCTGTTCGTGCCGTTCGACGGCAGGGCGACCGGCGTACTGACCAAGTTCCTGCCGGACCCCCTGGACGATCTGCTCACCGCCAAGACCGACCAGTCGGTGACGCTGGGACGGCTGGCGGACCTGGACGGGCGGGTGTGGCTGCTGGCGGTGGCGGCGGCACTGATGATGCTGCTGGCGGGCGTGCTGACGGCGGTACGGACACCGGTCGGCGCGGCAGGGGCTTCCGGGGGGATACGGCCTCCGGGTGCCCTCGGGTTCGCCGGGAGGTGTGCGCTGCGGCTGGGGATCGTCACGGCACTGACGCTGCCGCTGCTCGCCTGGCTGACCGAGGTGTCGGTGGACGCCTCGTTGTCGGTGCTGGGCTTCGACGCGTTCGGCGCCGGGATCGAGCTGCACGGGCACCTCGGCATGGCGTTGCTGCTCGGCGCCGTGTGGGGCGCGGGGATGGGAGCCGTCGGCGCGCTGCTGGCGTGGGCGGCCGGCGCGGCGGGGCGGCGGGCGGCACCGCCGGCACTGAGGGCTGCGGCGGGGATGCCGGGGAGTGCCGCGTATCCGCAGTACGCGCGCGATTCCGGGGCCGGGATGCCCGCGGGCGAGGCGGGGGCGCCCGGCGGTGCGTCGGGGCCGTACACGCCCAGTGCGCCGTACCGGGCGCCGAACCCCGCCACCAATCCGTATCTGCAGCTGCCGGACGAGCTGCGGGAGCCGGAGGACGCCCGACCGCCGGACCGGGGGCGGCCGGGGCGGGGCGCGCCGCCGGACGAAGCCGCGCGACGGCCCGGGCGCTCGGGGCAGCCGTCCGACGATGCTCGGGACTCCGGCGACGCGCAGCCGCCCACCTCGGGCAACAGCGACATGTACGGCGCGCCGACGGTGGCCCGACCGATCGGCGGCCCGCCTCCGCGATCCCCCCGGCTGCCTCCCCGCAGGCGATCCGGAAACCGCCGGTCCGCACCCGACGAGGGCCCGCCTCCGCCCCAGCCGCCGCCTCCACCGGGGAGGCCGAAGGGGCAGGGGTGACCCGGGCGGCTCCGGAGGCGGGCGTGGCCGGCCCGTAAGCCCTCGGCCACCCGTCCGACACCCACTGTTCCGTGTCCGCTAGGCGGACCGCGGCGGCGGTAGGCACTGGGTGCCGGATACGGTGGGTACACCATGAGCGCTTCGCAGACCCCGCCCTCCGACGTGTCCTCTGACGTCCCCACCCTCCTCGTCAAGATCTTCGGCAAGGACAGGCCGGGCATCACGGCCGGCCTCTTCGACACCCTCGCCGCCTACTCCGTCGACGTGGTCGACATCGAGCAGGTCGTCACCCGTGGCCGGCTCACGCTGTGCGCGCTCGTGACGCCGCCGCCCGCCGGGCTCGAAGGGGATCTGCGGGCCACCGTCCACAGCTGGGCGGAGTCGATGAAGATGCAGGCGGAGATCATCTCCGGGCGCGGCGACAACCGCCCCCGCGGCCTCGGACGCTCACTGGTCACCGTTCTCGGTCATCCGCTCACGGCGGAGGCGACCGCCCGGATCGCTGCGAAGATCGCCAAGGTCGGCGGCAACATCGACCGGATCTTCCGCCTCGCCAAGTACCCCGTCACAGCGGTCGAGTTCGCGGTGTCCGGCGTCGAGACCGAGCCGCTGCGCACCGCCCTGGTGACGGACGCGGCGGCACTGGGTGTCGATGTCGCGGTCGTCGCGGCGGGGCTGCACCGGCGCGCGCAGCGGCTCGTGGTCATGGACGTCGACTCGACGCTCATCCAGGACGAGGTGATCGAGCTCTTCGCCGCGCACGCCGGCTGCGAGGACAAGGTCGCCGAGGTGACCGCGGCCGCGATGCGCGGTGAGCTGGACTTCGAGCAGTCGCTGCACGCGCGCGTGGCGCTTCTGGAGGGGCTCGACGCGTCCGTGGTGGACAAGGTGCGCAGTGAGGTGCGGCTGACGCCGGGCGCGCGCACGCTGATCCGCACGCTGAAGCGGCTCGGCTACCAAGTCGGCGTCGTCTCCGGCGGGTTCACCCAGGTCACCGACGATCTCAAGGAGCGGCTCGGGCTCGACTTCGCCCAGGCCAACACCCTGGAGATCGTCGACGGGAAGCTGACCGGCAGGGTCACCGGGGAGATCGTGGACCGCGCGGGCAAGGCGCGGCTGCTGCGCCGCTTCGCTGCCGAGGCGGGCGTACCGCTCGCCCAGACCGTGGCGATCGGCGACGGCGCCAATGACCTGGACATGCTCAACGCGGCCGGCCTCGGTGTCGCCTTCAACGCCAAGCCTGTCGTACGGGAGGCGGCGCACACCGCGGTGAACGTGCCGTTCCTGGACACGGTCCTGTACCTGCTGGGCGTCACCCGCGAAGAGGTCGAGGCGGCGGACACGCACGACGAGGTGTAGGCGCAGGACGAAAAGACGTCGAGGGGCCCGGTACCGGGGTGGTGCCGGGCCCTCGCTCGTCGTGTCGGGTTACTCGGTCGGCGCCCAGTAGTCGAGGAGCGTGGCCACGCCCGGCTCCAGCGTCTTCCAGGGGCCGTCGAAGGACAGCACGGCGAAGGCGGCGGCCGGGAAGCCGCGGCGGCTCATCCGCTCGCGGGCGTCGCCCTCGGCGGCGCCGGCCAGGATGTCGGCGAGGCCCTGCACACCCGGGTTGTGGCCGATCAGGATGACGTTCTGCGCGTCGTCGGGTGTCTCGTTGAGCAGCGCGATCAGCTCGCCGGGCGAGGCCTCGTAGATCCGCTCCTCGTAGACGGTTTTCGGCCGGTGCGGGAACTCGTGGACGGCCAGCTTCCACGTCTCGCGGGTACGGATCGCGGTGGAGCAGAGGGCCAGATCGAAGGGGATACCGGTGTCGGCCAGCCTGCGTCCGGCGACTGCGGCGTCCGTACGGCCCCGCTCGGCGAGGGGGCGCTCGTGGTCGGTCACCTGTGGCCAGTCGGCTTTCGCATGCCGGAAGAGGACGATCCTGCGGGGTTCTGCGACGCTCATGTGACCCAGCTTCGCATGAAACAGGCCATGGGGCGCAGGGAGTTGACTGGCGTCCGAACCGGTGCTCAGCGGGCCATGAGCTGGTGTGCGCGCTCGAAGAGGTGGGTGATCGCCGGGTCGCCCGCCGCCGCCTGCGCGTCCGACGGGTTCAGCATCAGTGCAAGGAGCACGATGAAGGCGAGCGTCGGAAGGGCGAGGGCCCACCAGGGCAGCCGGATGTCGACGCCGCCCGTGGTCGCCGGGTGGGGCCGGGTGTGCGTAGGGGCCGACATGGGTGCCTCCGCTGGACTTCGAGTGGTCGGTGGTCCGCCGCTCGCGGCCACACTTCGAAGGTACGGAAACCGGGTCTCTCAACCCATCCGGAGATCCACCCAGTTGACCCTGACACTCACCCCCTAGGGGATGGTGGGGCTAGCCCCACCATCGGCCCGGTCGTCGGGCGTCAGGACGCGGCGCGCTCGGGTGTCACGGCGAGGCGATCGTCGCGATGACGGCGATGATCACGAAGATGGCGAAGAACGAGCCGAAGACGAGCAGCATCTTCTTCTGGCCGTTCTGGGGGTTCGGATCGAGCACTGGCATACGGCAAGTCTCGCACCCCGCGCGCATGCGGGTTCGGCCGGGGTCAGCGGGCCGCCTCCTCCTCCACCGTGCGGTTGCGGCCCGCCAGCACGCCGACGACCATCTGCGGGACCATCAGCGCGGCCATGAGCGCGATGGGCAGGCCCCAGCCCCCGCTGTGCTGGTAGAGCACGCCCACCAGGAGCGGGCCGGGGATGGAGATCAGATAGCCGGTGCTCTGCGCGAAGGCCGACAGCTGGGCGACGCCCGCGCCGGTCCTGGCCCGCATGCCGACCATCGTGAGGGCCAGTGGGAAGGCGCAGTTGGCGACGCCGAGCAGCAGCGCCCAGGCCCAGGCTCCGGCGGCCGGTGCGAGGTACAGACCGGCGTAACCGGCGAGGCCGCAGGCGCCGAGCGCGATCACGATCGGCCCCTGGTGCGGCAGCCTGGCGGCCACCCGCGGGATGACGAAGGCCAGCGGCACACCCATCACCATGGTGACGGCGAGCAGCAGCCCCGCGGTGCTCGCGGGCACGCCCGCGTCCCGGAAGATCTGCGCCATCCAGCCCATGGTGATGTAGGCGGCGGTCGCCTGGAGCCCGAAGAAGACGGCGAGCGCCCAGGCGGTACGGCTCCGGGTGATCCGCAGCGCGGGCGCCTCCACGCGCGCGTGCTCCCGCCGTGCGGCCGACTCCTCGGCGGGCCCGGCATCCCGTTGCCGTACGAACGGGATCCAGGGCAGTACGGCCCCCGCCGCGAGCCCCGCCCACACCGCGAGCCCCGACTGCCAACTGCCGCCCAGGACATCGGCCATGGGCACCGTCACCGCCGCCGCGGCCGCGGTGCCCAGGGCGAGTGCCATCGAGTAGAGGCCGGTCATGGAGCCGACCCGGTCCGGGAACCAGCGCTTCACGATGACCGGCATCAGGACGTTGCTGACGGCGATGCCCATGAGGGCGAGCGCGCTGGCGGCCAGGAAGCCGGCCGTGCTTCCGGTGTACGGCCGTATGAGCAGGCCCGCGGTGATGGCGACCATGCCCGCGCAGACGACCGCGCCCGGGCCGAAGCGGCGGGCCAGGCGCGGGGCCGTGACGCCGAAGAGGGCGAAGCAGAGCGGGGGCACTGAGGTGAGCAGTCCGGCCACGCTGCCGCTCATGCCGAGCCCGTCGCGGACCTCTTCGAGGAGCGCACCCAGGCTGGTGATGGCGGGGCGGAGGTTCAGGGCCGACAGCACGATGCCGACGACCAGCAGTCGCATCGTCCACGCGCGCGTGGCGGGTCGTCGGGGTTCGTCCGCGGCCGAGCTGCGCACGGGCTGGGACGTCGTCGTCCGGGTTTCCTCACTTGCCATGTCGCCCATCATAGAATCATGGGATGATTGGTTGTCCATCCCCGGGTCGGCCGCTCCCGCCCGTCTCGTGCGAAGGTGTGCCATGCCCCTGAGTCATCCGCGTCGTTCGGCCCTGTCCGAGCAGGTCATCGCCGCGCTTCGGCATCAGATCACCTCGGGCGAGTGGCCGGTCGGCTCGCGCATCCCCACGGAACCGGAGCTGGTCGAGCAGCTCGGCGTCGCCCGCAACACGGTGCGTGAGGCCGTCCGCGCGCTCGCGCACAACGGCCTGCTGGACATCCGTCAGGGCTCGGGCACGTACGTCGTGGCGACCAGTGAGCTGGCGGGCGTGATGCACCGCCGCTTCGCCGACGCGGATCCACGGCACATCGCGGAGCTGCGCTCCACGCTGGAGTCGGCCGCCGCCAGGCTGGCCGCCGCGCGGCGCACGGAGAAGGACCTCAAGCAGCTCGACGCGCTGCTGGTACGGCGCGAGGAGGCGTGGGAGTCGGGCGACACGGAGGCGTTCGTGACGGCGGACGCGACCTTCCACCTGGCGGTGGTGTCCGCGTCCCGCAACGACGTGATGACGGCGATGTACGCCGACCTGGGCGAGGTGCTGCGGGACTGGCTGCGCGAGGACGTCGGCGGGGAGCTGACGCCGGAGACGTACATGGAGCACACGAGCCTGGTCGACGCGATCCGCGCGGGCGACGCGGAGGCGGCCGGCGCGGCGGCGGCCAGCTATCCGTTCCTGTGCCGTCCCGGCCGGTTCACCGCTTCTGGTGATTGATCCACACCGAGCGGACTTCCTTCCAGCACCGTCCGGTGAGCCGTACGGTCAACGCCGGCCCGACGTCGACCGGGGTGCCGTCGGTGTCGATGTCCCACCAGCGGCTGCACTCGACGTGCAGGCTGACGTGATCGGTCTGTACATAGGGGTTGTGGCAGTACGCGGTCACATGGGACCCGGTGACCCTGGTGCGGCACTCGGCGCCGAAGGGCTGCGGGGAGGGCGGTTTACGGGCGTGCACGCGCGCGTGGGGCATCGCCTCGCACGGCAGGGACAGCACGAGAGCGACGGCGACGGTCGCTGAGGCCAGGCTGCGGAACAGGCGCACAAGGGGACCTCCTCGGCCGTGCTGGGGAGGGAATCGGGTGAACCCGTGATCCAGGGTGCGCAGTTGTGACCCGGCTCCGCCCGGCCGGATAGGCCGAACGGGGGACACGCCGAGGGCGCGCGCCCGGCAGGACGCGCGCCCTCGATCGTCGGTCAGACCCCAGGGGCGGTGATCACGCGCCGATGGCGTGCAGACCGCCGTCCACGTGGACGATCTCGCCCGTGGTCTTCGGGAACCAGTCGCTCAGCAGCGCGACGATGCCCTTGCCGGCCGGCTCCGGGTCCTTGAGGTCCCACTCCAGCGGGGAGCGGTTGTCCCACACGGAGGCCAGCTCGCTGAAGCCCGGGATGGACTTGGCGGCCATGGAGCCGATCGGGCCCGCGGAGACCAGGTTGCAGCGGATGTTCTGCTTGCCCAGGTCACGGGCGAGGTAGCGGCTGGTGGCCTCCAGGGCGGCCTTGGCCGGGCCCATCCAGTCGTACTGCGGCCACGCGAAGGACGCGTCGAAGGTGAGGCCGACGACCGAGCCGCCGTTCTGCATCAGCGGCAGGCAGGCCATGGTCAGCGACTTCAGGGAGTACGCCGAGACGTGCATGGCGGTGGCCACGGACTCGAACGGCGTGTTCAGGAAGTTGCCGCCGAGCGCGTCCTGCGGCGCGAAGCCGATGGAGTGCACGACGCCGTCGAGGCCGCCGAGCTCCTCGCCGACCAGGTCGGCCAGCCGGCCCAGGTGCTCGTCGTTGGTGACGTCGAGCTCGATGACCTTGGTGGGCTTCGGGAGCTTCCTGGCGATGCGCTCGGTCAGCGTGGGCCGCGGGAACGCGGTCAGGATGATCTCGGCGCCCTGCTCCTGGGCCAGCTTGGCGGCGTGGAAGGCGATGGAGGACTCCATCAGCACACCGGTGATCAGGACGCGCTTGCCCTCGAGGATTCCACTCATGGTGATCAGTGACCCATTCCCAGTCCGCCGTCAACGGGGATGACGGCTCCAGTGATGTACGAGGCGTCGTCGGAGGCGAGGAACCGCACCGTCGCGGCCACCTCCTCGGGCTGCGCGTAACGACCGAGCGGCACCGCGGACACGATGTTGGCGCGCTGCTCGTCGGTGAGCACCTTGGTCATGTCGGTGTCGACGAAGCCGGGCGCGACGACGTTGAAGGTGATGTTGCGCGAGCCCAGCTCACGGGCGAGGGAGCGCGCGAAGCCGACCAGGGCGGCCTTGGAGGCGGCGTAGTTGGCCTGGCCGGGACCGCCGTAGAGGCCGACGACCGAGGAGATGAGGACGACGCGGCCCTTCTTGGCGCGCAGCATGCCGCGGTTGGCGCGCTTGACCACGCGGAAGGTGCCGGTGAGGTTGGTGTCGAGGACGGACGTGAAGTCCTCCTCGGACATACGCATCAGGAGCTGGTCCTTGGTGATGCCGGCGTTGGCGATCAGGACCTCGACGGGGCCGTGCTCGGCCTCGATCTCCTTGTAGGCCTGCTCCACCTGCTCGGTGTCGGTGATGTCGCACTTGACGGCCAGGAAGCCGGCCGGCGGCTCCCCCGAGCGGTAAGTGATGGCGACCTTGTCGCCGGCGTCGGCGAATGCGCGGGCGATGGCGAGGCCGATGCCCCGGTTGCCTCCGGTGACGAGAACCGAGCGGCTCAACGGATCACCCTTTCGATAGCGGTCTGGTTCCCCCGCCCGAACACCTGGATGACAGGCGGCTTCCTCGAAAACCTATCGGTCCCGGCGCTCCGGCGGACAATCGGGCACCGACAGTGGCTTACGGGACTCGCTGTCGGATCCCTACAGAAAGTTGCCGACCGGGCTCGGAAACGTGTGGTCCGCCACCCGCTCGCCGCGACATGATCGGAGCAACCGCCGGTCACTGTCATGCCAACAGGAAGAGACGCAGGTGCCTCATACCATCGACGAAGCCTTCAGGGCACTTCCCCTACGCGCCCTCGCCGACGCCGCGCTGGCACGCGCGCGTGCGCTGGGCGCCGAGCACGCGGACTTCCGGTTGGAACGGGTCCGCAGTGCGTCCTGGCGGTTCCGGGACGCCAAGCCTGCCGGTTCGTCGGACACCACCGATCTCGGGTACGCGGTGCGGGTCGTGCACGGCGGCACATGGGGCTTCGCTTCCGGTGTCGACCTGACCCTCGACGCGGCCGCCAAGGTCGCCTCCCAGGCCGTCGCGATGGCGAAGCTGTCCGCCCAGGTGATCAAGGCCGCCGGGTCGGACGAGCGCGTGGAGCTCGCCGACGAGCCCGTGCACGCGGACCGGACGTGGATCTCGTCGTACGAGATCGATCCGTTCTCCGTGCCCGACGAGGAGAAGTCGGCACTGCTGGCGGACTGGAGCGCGCAGCTGCTCGCGGCGAACGGCGTCAACCATGTCGACGCCTCCCTGCTCACCGTCCACGAGAACAAGTTCTACGCCGACACGGCCGGGACCGTGACCACGCAGCAGCGCGTCCGGCTGCATCCGCAGCTCACGGCGGTGTCGGTCGACGATTCCAGCGGCGAGTTCGACTCGATGCGGACCATCGCGCCGCCCGTCGGACGCGGCTGGGAGTACCTCACCGGGACCGGCTGGGACTGGGAGAGCGAGCTCGAGCAGATCCCCGAGCTGCTCGCCGAGAAGATGCGGGCGCCGAGCGTCCAGGCGGGCCTGTACGACCTCGTCGTGGACCCCTCCAACCTGTGGCTGACCATTCACGAGTCCATCGGCCACGCCACCGAGCTGGACCGCGCGCTCGGCTACGAGGCCGCCTACGCCGGCACCTCCTTCGCCACCTTCGACCAGCTCGGCAAGCTCAGGTACGGCTCCGAGCTGATGAACGTCACCGGTGACCGCACGGCCGAGCACGGCCTCGCCACCATCGGCTACGACGACGAGGGCGTCGAGGGCCAGTCCTGGGACCTGGTGAAGGACGGCACCCTGGTCGGCTACCAGCTGGACCGGCGCATCGCGAAGCTGACCGGCTTCGAGCGCTCCAACGGGTGCGCCTTCGCGGACTCCCCCGGGCATGTGCCGGTGCAGCGCATGGCCAATGTGTCGCTGCAGCCGGACCCGGCCGGAATGGCGACCGAGGATCTGATCGGCGGGGTCGACCGCGGGATCTACGTCGTCGGCGACCGCTCCTGGTCCATCGACATGCAGCGCTACAACTTCCAGTTCACCGGCCAGCGGTTCTTCAAGATCGAGAACGGGCGGATCACGGGGCAGCTGCGGGACGTCGCGTACCAGGCGACGACGACCGACTTCTGGGGTTCGATGGCGGCCGTCGGTGGCCCGCAGACGTACGTCCTGGGCGGCGCCTTCAACTGCGGCAAGGCCCAGCCGGGCCAGGTCGCCGCCGTCTCGCACGGCTGCCCCTCCGCGCTCTTCAAGGGCGTCAACATCCTCAACACCACGCAGGAGGCCGGTCGATGAGCGCCCGCAGCAACAAGCCGCACGAGATCGTCGAGCGCGCGCTGGAGCTGTCCACCGCCGACGGCTGCGTCGTCATCGCCGACGAGCACTCGACCGCCAACCTGCGCTGGGCGGGCAACGCGCTCACCACGAACGGCGTGACGCGCGGGCGTACCCTCACCGTCGTCGCGACCGTCGACGGCAAGGAGGGCACGGCCTCCGGTGTCGTCTCGCGTTCGGCCGTGACGGTGGACGAGCTGGAGCCGCTGGTGCGGACGGCCGAGGCCGCGGCGCGCGGCGCGGGGCCCGCCGAGGACGCGCAGCCGCTGGTCACGGGCGTCGCGCAGTCGCCGGACTTCACGGACGCCCCGGCCGAGACCACCTCCGCGGTGTTCGCCGACTTCGCGCCCGCGCTCGGCGAGGCCTTCGCACGCGCGCGTGCGGGCGGCCGCGAGCTGTACGGCTTCGCCAACCACGAGCTGGTGTCGAGCTATATGGGTACGTCGACGGGACTGCGCCTGCGGCACGACCAGCCCAACGGGACGCTGGAACTCAACGCCAAGTCGCCGGACCGTACGCGCTCGGCGTGGGCCGGGCGGTCGACGCGGGACTTCAAGGACGTCGATCCGGCGGCGCTGGACGCGGAGCTCGCCGTACGCCTCGGCTGGGCGGAGCGGCGGATCGAGCTGCCGGCCGGACGGTACGAGACGCTGCTGCCGCCGACCGCCGTTTCCGACCTGCTGATCTACCAGCTGTGGTCGGCCTCGGGCCGGGATGCGGTCGAGGGGCGCACGGTGTTCTCGAAGCCGGGCGGCGGCACGCGCGTGGGCGACAAGCTCACCGAGCTGCCCCTGACGCTGCGCAGCGACCCGAACGAGCCGGGCCTGGAGTCGGCGCCCTTCGTGATCGCGCACTCCTCCGGCGGCGACCAGTCGGTGTTCGACAACGGCCTGCCGCTCACGGCCACCGAGTGGGTGCGCGGGGGCGAGCTCCAGCACCTGACCACCAGCCGGCACAGCGCGGGACTGACCGGGCTGCCGGTGGCTCCCGCGATCGACAACCTCATCCTGACCGGCGGCGACGACCGCTCCCTGGACGAGATGGTCGCGAACACCGAGCGCGGGCTGCTGCTGACCTGTCTCTGGTACATCCGCGAGGTCGACCCGGCCACGCTGCTGCTCACCGGTCTGACCAGGGACGGCGTCTACCTCGTCGAGAACGGCGAGGTGGCCGGCGAGGTGAACAACTTCCGGTTCAACGAGTCGCCGGTCGACCTGCTCGGGCGGGCCACCGAGGCCGGACGCACGGAAAAGACGCTGCCGCGGGAATGGAGCGACTGGTTCACTAGGGCTGCGATGCCCGCGCTGCGGGTGCCCGACTTCAATATGAGCTCTGTCAGTCAGGGCGTATAACCTCGTAGCCGGTAGTCGCTCGACTGCTCGAAGATCATCAAGGAGATACGAGAACCGTGACGGACATCGTCGACGAACTGAAGTGGCGCGGGCTGATCGCCCTCTCCACTGACGAGGACGCATTGCGCAAGGCGTTCGCGGACGGTCCCGTCACGTTCTATTGCGGCTTCGACCCGACCGCGCCCAGCCTGCACCTCGGCAACCTCGTGCAGATCCTGACGATGCGCCGGATCCAGGACGCGGGCAACCGCCCGCTGGGCCTGGTCGGGGGTGCCACCGGCCTGATCGGTGACCCGAAGCCCAACTCCGAGCGCACGCTCAACGCCCCCGAGATCGTCGCCCAGTGGGTCGAGCGGCTGCGCGCGCAGATCGCCCCGCTGCTGGACTTCGAGGGGCCGAACGCCGCGGTCATGGTCAACAACCTGGACTGGACCCAGGGCCTGTCGGCGGTCGAGTTCCTGCGGGACGTCGGCAAGCACTTCCGCGTGAACAAGATGATCGCGAAGGAGGCCGTGGCCCGGCGGCTGGAGTCCCAGGAGGGCATCAGCTACACCGAGTTCAGCTACCAGATCCTGCAGGGCATGGACTTCCTGGAGCTGTACCGCCGCTACGGCTGCACGCTGCAGACCGGCGGCAGCGACCAGTGGGGCAACCTCACCTCGGGCACCGATCTGATCCACAAGGTCGAGCCCGACGCCGTGGTGCACGCGCTGGGCACTCCGCTGATCACCAAGGCCGACGGCACCAAGTTCGGCAAGACGGAGTCCGGCACGGTCTGGCTCGACCCCGAGATGACCACGCCGTACGCCTTCTACCAGTTCTGGCTGAACGCGGACGACCGGGACGTCTCCAAGTTCCTGCGGATCTTCAGCTTCAAGTCCCGCGAGGAGATCGAGGAGCTGGAGAAGCAGACCGTGGAGCGTCCGCAGGCCCGGGCCGCGCAGCGCGCGCTGGCCGAGGAGCTGACGACGCTGGTGCACGGCGCCGACCAGACGGCCGCGGTGATCGCCGCGTCCCGCGCCCTCTTCGGGCAGGGTGAGCTGGCCGAGCTGGACGACGCGACGCTGGCGGCGGCGCTGTCCGAGGTGCCGCACATCCAGGTCGCCGAGCTCGGACCGGTCGTGGACCTGTTCGCCGAGGTCGGCCTGGTGGCCAGCAAGTCCGCTGCGCGGCGGACGGTCAAGGAGGGCGGGGCCTACGTGAACAACGTGAAGGTCGCCTCCGAGGACGCCGTTGCCGCCAAGGAGGACCTGCTGCACGGCCGCTGGCTGGTACTGCGCAGGGGCAAGAAGAACCTGGCGGCGGTCGAGGTCACGTCCGCCTGAGCACACCGAAGGGGCGGCTTCCCGTCCGGGGACGTCCGCCCCTTCGCCGCATCTGCCCTAAGCCGCGTGCTTCTTCTTGCCGAGCGTCGCCATGTACGCCATGTCGACCAGGAAGACGATGACGACGGCGGCCACGAGCTGGAAGGCGTGGCGGCTCCAGTCGATGCCTGAGGTCGACTCCACGCCGAACCCGCGGGCGATGGCGTTGCCGGCGATCGCGCCGAGCATGCCGCAGATGGTCGTCAGCCAGAGGGGGCTGTGCTGCTTGCCGGGGATGACCGCCTTGGCGATCAGGCCCAGCACGAATCCCACGATGATCGCCCACAACCAGCCCATGGCTGCCTCCTCGTACGGCTCTACGTGAGCATTACGCCCAGTGTTGGTCCGTATGCCATACGGCGCATGTCGGGTTCGCCCGTACGTGCCCCGGCTGAGGCCGCCCGGCCAGGCGGGAGGTGACCCGGTCTCGTAGGCGGCGCAGGCGCGGCGTAACGTTGAAGCTGTCCGGGCCACGCTCCTCGACCGGGGGCGGACCGGGCACGGGGACGGGGAGAGTCCGATGCGGGCGGATGGTGGAATGTGATGCGGAAGCAGCATGGCGGCGGCAAGGGCCAGGTGTTCCGGATCACCGGAGCCCGGACGAGCCTGGACGAGGACGTGCGCGGCCGGCAGCGCCGGTACGTCATCTCGATGTCGATCCGTACGGTGTCGGTGATCCTCGCGGCCACGCTCTGGAACGTCGAACGGCACGTCGCGATCGTGGCATTGGTGCTCGGCCTGGTCCTCCCCTACATCGCGGTCGTGATCGCGAACGCGGGGCGGGAGAACGCGCCGTCGCTTCCGTCGACGTTCGTGGGCGTTCCGACGCGTCCGATGATTGCGGCTCCTCGAACAAATGACGGTTTCGCGGAACCGGTCCCGGAAGATGTCGCGGCCGAGCCCGCCCAGGGCGTCCGAAGCGAGCCGCACGACCGGCCGTGATCACCACAGGAGGGCCGCGGACGGAAGTCGGCCCTGCATCAAGCTCAAGAAAAGCTCAGATCAATCATGTTGTTCCGGTGCCGGGCGACGGGTTACCCGTGACATACTTCGTAGGCGCTCCGCATCCCCCGTCGGAGCGACAGACCGACGCCGGGCAGCTCCCCCCGTGGCTGCTCGGCGTCGCCTTGTTTGCCGTACGTGTGAGACGAAATTCGTGAGTGACGAAACGCCTATCTGCTCCGCCAAGGGCTGCCGCACCGACGCCGTCTGGGTGCTCGCGTGGAACAATCCGAAGATCCACACGCCGGAGCGGCGCAAGACGTGGCTCGCGTGCGAGGAGCACCGGGAGCATCTGTCGCAGTTCCTCGGGGTGCGGGGTTTCCTGAAGGACGTCGTGAAGTTCGAGGACTGGGAAGCTCCCGAGAACTCCTAGCGCGCCCGGGGCCTCCTAGCCGCCGATCGCCGACATCGGCCTGTCCGGCTGGACGAAGGACGGGTCGTCCAGGCCCGCGCCGGCCTTCTTGCCCCACATCGCCAGACGCCAGATGCGGGCGATCTCCTCGTCGGGGGCGTCGGAGCGAAGGGCTGCGCGCAGGTCCGTCTCCTCCTGTGCGAACAGGCAGGTGCGTATCTGGCCGTCTGCCGTGAGGCGGGTGCGGTCGCAGGCCGCGCAGAAGGGGCGGGTGACGGAGGCGATGACGCCGACGCGGTGCGGGCCGCCGTCCACGATCCAGCGCTCGGCGGGAGCCGAACCGCGCTCCTCGGAACCCTCGGGGGTGAGCTCGAAGCGGGTGCGGAGGGAGGCCAGGATGTCGCCCGCCGTCACCATGCCCTCGCGCTTCCAGCCGTGCTGGGCGTCCAGGGGCATCTGCTCGATGAAACGCAGCTCGTAGTCGTGCTCCATCGCCCAGGCGAGGAGGTCCGGGGCCTCGTCCTCGTTGAGCCCCGGCATCAGGACGGAGTTGACCTTGACCGGGTTCAGGTCCGCGTCGCGGGCGGCCTCCAGGCCCGCGATGACGTCCTTGTGCCGGTCGCGTCGGGTCAGGGTCTTGAAGACGTCCGGGCGGAGGGTGTCGAGGGAGACGTTCACCCGGTCCAGGCCCGCCGCCTTCAGTGCCGTCGCCGTGCGCCTGAGGCCTATGCCGTTCGTCGTCAACGACATCTGGGGGCGCGGGCGGAGGGCCGCGACTCGCTCCACGATGCCGACCAGGCCCGGGCGCAGCAGGGGTTCACCGCCGGTGAAGCGGACCTCCTCGATGCCCAGGGAGGTGACGGCGATGTCGATCAGGCGGACGATCTCGTCGTCCGTGAGCAGGTCCGGCTTGGCCAGCCACTGCAGGCCCTCCTCGGGCATGCAGTACGTACACCTCAGGTTGCATCGGTCGGTCAGCGAGACGCGCAGGTCGGTGGCCACTCGGCCGTAGGTGTCGATGAGCACGTGGGCCCCCTCCCTCGTAACTGATCAGTGCGGATCAGAGCGGATCAATCATTTTCCGTCACCTGCGAGCCTACGTGACGCGACTGACAACGACAGCGGCCCGATCCCACGAGGTAGGACGCGGCCGCGTCGTAGGGACCTACGACGCGGCCGCTCAGGGGACGTTCTCCTGCGGTTGTCAGTGGGCGCCGGTGCCGGTCAGGGACCGGACCTCCAGCTCCGCGTACTTGCCCTTGTCGGGCTCCTCCTTCGACAGGTAGGTGCCGACGATGCCCAGCAGGAAGCCGACCGGGATGGAGATGATGCCCGGGTTCTCCAGCGGGAACCAGTGGAAGTCGACGTCCGGGAACATCGACGTCTCCTTGCCGGAGACCACCGGCGAGAACAGCACCAGGCCGACCGCGGTGACCAGGCCGCCGTAGATCGACCACAGGGCTCCGGAGGTGGTGAACCGCTTCCAGAAGAGGCTGTAGAGGATGGTCGGCAGGTTGGCGGAGGCGGCGACCGCGAAGGCGAGGGCGACCAGGCCTGCCACGTTCAGGTCGCGGGCCAGGGCGCCGAGCACGATGGAGACGGCGCCGATGCCGACCGTGGCCCAGCGGGCCGCGCGCAGCTCCTCCTTCTCGGAGGCCTTGCCCCTCTTGATGACGTTCGCGTAGATGTCGTGGGCGAACGACGAGGACGAGGCCAGGGTCAGGCCGGCGACGACCGCGAGGATCGTGGCGAAGGCAACCGCCGAGATGGAGGCGAGGAGGATGGCGCCCCAGTTGGAGTCGACGCCGCCCAGATGCAGTGCCAGGAGCGGTGCGGCCGTGTTGCCCGCCTTGTTGGAGGCGATGATCTCGTCCGGCTTGATGAGCGCCGCGGCGCCGAAGCCCAGCGCGAGCGTCATCAGGTAGAAGGCGCCGATGAGGCCGATCGCCCAGTTCACGGACTTACGGGCGGCCTTGGACGTGGGCACGGTGTAGAAGCGGATCAGGATGTGCGGCAGGCCCGCGGTGCCCAGGACCAGCGCGATGCCCAGGGAGATGAAGTCCAGCTTGGTGGTGCCGGTGGCGCCGTACTTCAGGCCGGGCTCCAGGAAGGCCGAACCCTTGGCGCTGTTGTCGGCGGCCGAGCCGAGCAGGTCGGAGATGTTGAAGTTGAACTTCAGCAGGACCAGGAAGGTCAGCAGCAGGGCGCCGGCGATCAGCAGGACGGCCTTGACCATCTGGACCCAGGTGGTGCCCTTCATGCCGCCGATGGTGACGTACACGATCATCAGTACGCCGACCAGGGCGACGATGCCGATCTTGCCGCCGTCGCTGGTGATGCCGAGCAGCAGCGAGACCAGGACGCCGGCGCCCGCCATCTGGGCCAGCAGGTAGAAGATCGAGACGACGATGGTGGACGTGCCGGCCGCTGTACGGACCGGGCGCTGGCGCATGCGGTACGCGAGGACGTCACCCATCGTGTAGCGGCCCGAGTTGCGCAGCGGCTCGGCGACCAGGAGGAGAGCCACCAGCCAGGCGACCAGGAAGCCGATGGAGTACAGGAAGCCGTCGTAGCCGAAGAGGGCGATGGCGCCCGCGATGCCCAGGAAGGACGCGGCGGACATGTAGTCGCCGGAGACGGCGAGGCCGTTCTGGAAGGCGGTGAACTGCCGCCCGCCGGCGTAGAAGTCGGCGGCGTCCTTGGTCTGGCGGCCCGCCCAGACGGTGATGACGAGGGTCGCGGCGACGAACACCGCGAACAGGGTGATGATCAGCGGCCGGTGCTCGCTGGCCTCACCGGCCGCAAGGGTGATCGCGGGGCTCATGCGCCGCCCTCCATCCGGGACTTGATCGCTTCGGCCTTGGGGTCGAGCTTGGCGGCGGAGTACCGCGAGTACCACCAGGCGATGAGGAAGGTGGTCAGGAACTGGGCGAGGCCCAGGATGAGCGCGACGTTGATGTTGCCGAACACCTTGGTGCCCATGAAGTCGTCCGCGTAGTTCGACAGCAGGACGTACAGCAGGTACCAGGCGATGAAGCCGACCGTGAGCGGAAAGGCGAAGGAGCGGTGGGAGCGGCGCAGTTCACCGAACTCCGCACTCTCCTGCTCCGCGACGAACTCCTCGGTGGAAGGGAGTTGGGTTGGGGATTTCGAGGGGGGCGGTGTCTCGGTGGCCACGGAGTCTCCTCGCGTTGCGGATGCGGGTTTTTACGGGGATCGGGGGCGAGTGTCCTCGTGCTCCCTGTTCAAGGTCACGGCGCCACGCGAGGGCGGGTTCAACTCCCTTGACCGATTTCCGAACTCTCCTTGGGCAACTCATTGCTGACCAGCGACTACGGGAGATAGCTTCGGCCTGCACCACCCGTCATGTACCTGCCCGAGCACCACCGCCGCCTCGGGCGGTTCTCGTTTCCGGATGATGTGGAGAACCCATGGCTCATCTGCGCTCCAGACGTAGGCTCGCCCTCGCCGTACCGCTCGTGCTGTCCCTGACCGCCTCGCTCGGCTTCCTGCCGGCGGCCGCGCAGGCCGCCCCGCGCGCGGAGTCCGTCACCCAGACGGCCGATGCGGACACCTTCGCTTACCTCGTCAACACCAAGACCGACCCGCACACGCTCAAGTCGGTCAAGACGGCGATCAATGCGGCCGGCGGTTCCGTCGTGGTGTCGTACGACAAGATCGGCGTGATAGTCGTCCACTCCGCGAACCCCTCCTTCGCCGAGCAGATACGCAAGGTGCGCGGCGTGCAGTCTGCGGGTGCCTCGCGGACCTCGCCGGTGACCGCGGCGGGGACGACGGACGAGGGCGCGGTGCAGTACCTCTCCAAGGCCGAGGCCGCGAAGGTCGAGAAGAGCTCGGCGGCCGGCGAGGAGCCTCTCGAGGCCGACCAGTGGGACCTGAGGGCGATCGGCGCCGACAAGGCCGCGCAGATCGACCCGGGCAGCAAGAAGGTGACCGTCGCCGTGATCGACACCGGCGTCGACGACACCCACCCCGACATCGCGCCGAACTTCTCCGCCGCGCAGTCCGCGAACTGCGTGAGCGGCAAGGCGGACACCACGTACGGCTCCTGGCGGCCGGTGGACGCCGACCACTACCACGGCACGCACGTGGCGGGCGAGATAGCCGCGGCCCGCAACGGCATCGGCGTCGCCGGTGTCGCGCCCGGCGTGAAGGTCGCGAGCATCACCGTGGCGCAGCCGGACGCGAACTCACTGTTCTTCCCGGAGAGCGTCGTGTGCGCCTTCGTGTTCGCCGCCGACCACGGCGTCGAAGTGACCAACAACAGCTACTACGTTGATCCGTGGCTGTACAACTGCATGGACGACCCCGATCAACGTGCCATCGTCGACGCGGTCAACAGGGCCCAGCTGTACGCCCAGCGCAAGGGCACGCTCAATGTCGCCTCGGCGGGCAACTCCAACGACGACCTCGACTCGGACGCCCTCGTAGACGACTCCAGCCCCGACGACGGGACCCCGGTGACCCGGACGGTCGACCCGCACGAGTGCTTCGACGTGCCGACCCAGCTGCCCGGTGTCGTCACCGTGAGCGCCACGGGTGTCAAGGGCGCGAAGTCGTACTACTCCAGCTACGGCAAGGGCGTGGTCGACGTCGCGGGGCCGGGTGGCGACAAGTACCAGATCCCGGACACGCCGTCGAAGAACGGCCGCATCCTCTCCACGATGCCCAACAACCAGTACGGCTTCCTGCAGGGCACGTCGATGGCCTCGCCGCACGTGGCCGCCGTCGCCGCGCTGCTGAAGTCGACCCACCCGTGGGCGACCCCGGACCAGCTGCAGGCGCTGCTGAAGGCCGAGGCGGACAACCCCGGCTGCCCGAGCGACCCGTACGACGGGGACGGCGACGGGGTCGTGGACGCCACCTGCGTGGGCGGCAAGCGAGTCAACGGTTTCTACGGTTTCGGCGTCGTCAACGCGCTGCGCGCGGTGAAGTAGGCCGAGGAACACCTGGGGGCGGCGCGGCGGCGACGACCGTGCCGTCCCCCGACCTCCCGCACGGTCCGCACGTATCCCTCGCACCGCGAACGAACTGGAGAGACTCACCCATGACAGCGCCTCAACCGCGCTACCGCCGTGCGCTCGTGATCCCGCTCGGGATGGCGATGGCGTCGGCCCTCGCGTTCCTGCCGAACGCCACGGCCGCGGCGACCGAGACCGCACCGACGGCCACCGCCGCGGCCGACGCGACCTCGCTCAGCTATGTCGTCAACGTCCGCCCCGGGCACGGCACTTCGGCGCACGTGAAGAAGGCGATAGCCGAGGCCGGCGGCACGATCGTGACGTCGTACGACGAGATCGGCGTGATCGTCGTCCACTCCTCGAACGCCGCCTTCGCCGAGCAGATACGCAAGGTGCGCGGCGTTCAGTCGGCCGGCAACACCCGCAACGCGCCGCTGCCCGCCCAGTCGACGACCGACGTGGGCACGCCCAAGGCGCTCACCGCCGACGAGCTGACGGATGTTCAGGCTGCCGACGGGCAGGACCCGTTGGAGCCTCTGCAGTGGGACCTGGCCGCCATCAAGGCGGACAAGGCGCACGAGGTGTCGCTCGGCAGCCCGAAGGTCACCGTCGGCGTGATCGACACCGGCGTCGACGACACGCACCCCGACATCGCCCCGAACTTCGACCGCAAGGCCTCGGTCAACTGTGTGTCGGGCAAGCCGGACACGACCGACGGGGCGTGGCGGCCGAGCGCCTCCGAGAGCCCGCACGGCACGCATGTGGCGGGCGAGATCGCCGCCGCGAAGAACGGTGTCGGCATGACGGGCGTCGCGCCCGGGGTGAAGGTCGCCGGCATCAAGGTGGCCACCACCGCCGGCTACTTCTACACCGAGGCCGTGGTCTGCGGCTTCGTGTGGGCGGCCGAGCACGGCGTCGACGTCACCAACAACAGCTATTACACCGACCCGTGGTACTTCAACTGCACCGACGACCCGAACCAGAAGGCGCTCGTCGACGCCGTCACCCGGGCCTCGCGGTTCGCGGAGAAGAAGGGCACGGTCAACGTCGCGGCGGCCGGCAACGAGAACTACGACCTGGCGTCGGACTCGATCACGGACCCGGTGTCCCCGAACGACGGCACGCCCTCGGACCGGGTGATCGACCCGTCCAAGTGCCTTGACATACCGACCCAGTTGCCGGGTGTGGTGACGGTCGCGGCGACCGGGGCGAAGGGCATCAAGTCGTCCTTCTCCAACTACGGTCTGGGCACCATCGACATCGCCGCGCCGGGTGGCGACTCGACCCGCTACCAGACCCCGGCCCCGCCGGCCACCAGCGGCCTCATCCTGGGCACGCTGCCGGGCGGCAAGTGGGGCTACATGGCCGGTACGTCGATGGCCTCGCCGCATGTCGCGGCCGTCGCCGCATTGATCAAGTCAACGCACCCGCACGCCTCGCCGGCCCTGGTGAAGGCCCTCCTGTACGCCGAGGCCGACGCCACGCCGTGCACGGACCCGTACGACATCGACGGCGACGGCAAGGTCGACGCGGTGTGCGAGGGGTCGAAGAACCGCAACGGCTTCTACGGCTGGGGCATTGCGGACGCGTTGGACGCGGTGACGAAGTAGCGGTCGCGCGCGTGAGGGGCCGGACGGCGCTGCCGTCCGGCCCTTTCTCGTGCTCCGGCAAACAGATCCAATATTGATTGAATCAATACTGCATAGTGTTGTCATGACTGAAATCAATGAAGTCAAGTCGGCGTGGTCCGCGCTGGGCGGCGATCCCGCCCTGGTCTCGCGGGTCTCGGCCGTCGCACGGCGGGGTGCACTCGAAGCGCGGCTTCCCGTGCAGGAGTTGGCGCGCGGCTGCGTCGGGGCGTGTGCGCTCGCTGCCGCCGAGCTCGGGGCTCGGCGCGGGCGGCTCGCGGAGGTGCCCGGCGTGCTCGTGGACGACGGGGCCGTTGCCGCGGCGTTCCACAGTGAGCGGCAGCTGCTCGTCGATGGGCGGGCGCCGGTCGGTTTCGCGCCGTTGTCACGGTTCTGGCGGACGGCCGACGGCTGGGTGCGGACGCACGCGAACTATCCGCACCACCGGGCACGGCTGCTGGACACCTTGGGCGTGCGGGACGACGTGGCCGCGGTCGAGGCGGCGCTCGCCGAGCGGTCCTCGGACGAGGTCGAGAAGGCGGTGTACGCGGCCGGGGGGCTCGCCGTGGCGCTGCGGACGCCGAAGGAGTGGGCCGCGCACGAGCAGGCGGTCGCGCTGGCCGCACGGCCGCTCGTGGAGCGCGAGCGGCTCGACTCGGCACGCCCGCGCGTGCTCGCCCCGCTCGACGGCGCTCCCCTGCTGCCCGCCGCCGGGCTGCGCGTCCTGGACCTGACCCGGGTCCTGGCCGGCCCCGTGGCCACGCGCACGCTGGCGCTGCTCGGCGCGGACGTACTGCGCGTGGACCCGCCGCACCTGCCCGAACTGCCCGACCAGCACACCGACACCGGCTTCGGGAAGCAGTCGGCGACGCTGGACCTCAGGGCCGACCGGCGCACCTTCGAGGAGCTGCTCTCGACGGCGGACGTGATCGTCACCGGGTATCGGCCGGGCGCCCTGGACCGGTTCGGGCTGTCGCCGCGGGCGCTGGCGGAACGGCGGCCCGGGCTGGTCGTGGCGCAGGTGTCGGCGTGGGGTGCTTACGGCCCCTGGAGCGAGCGGCGGGGCTTCGACAGCCTGGTGCAGGTGGCCTCGGGGATCGCCGCCGTCGAGGGCTCCGGGGAGCAGCCGGGTGCACTGCCCGCGCAGGCCCTCGACCACGGGACCGGCTATCTGCTGGCGGCCGCGGTGCTGCGGGCGCTGACCGAGCAGTCGTACGAGGGAGGCAGCCGGTTCGTACGGCTGGCGCTGGCCCGGACGGCCGAGTGGCTCGTGCACGGCATCGAAGCCGGTGCCGCGGGGGAAGAGGCGTACGAAGGGCCCGGGGCCTGGCTCGGCGAGACGGACAGCGCGTTGGGCCGGCTGCGGTACGTCCTGCCGCCCGTGTCCTTCGCGGGCGGGCCCGTCGACTGGGCGCTGCCGCCCGTGCCCTGGGGGACAAGTCCTGCGCGGTGGGCCTGAGTTCCGGGGCGACCGAAAACGTATGCATGAGCAGAATGCCGTACCCCAGTTGTCTTACTCCACTTGCCCGGTTCTGCGACGGCTGGTGACCATCATGAGGTGACCTTGATAAAACCCACGGCCGGGGAAGCCGAAGCCGACGGGCCCAGACGGGCCTCCGGTGCCGGCCGAGCCGTCGCCGTCCTCGTCCTGGTGGTCGTGGCCGCGCTCATACCGCTGCTCGGCCCGTCCGCCGCACTGCACGGCACCGGGGAGGCCGCCGCACCCGGCGTCGGCGGCATCGCGCTGCTGCGGGCGGTGCTGTTCGCGGCGCTCTGCGTCCCCGTGGGGGAACTGTTCGTCACCCGGCTGGCCGGTGGTCTGCCCGGCGCTCCCGCGGGCCCCCGCAGTTGGGCCCCGTACACGGCCGCCGCCGGTTTCGTCGCCGCGCTGGGCCTGGCCTCGGTCGTGTCGACCGGCAACCTGGTGCCGCACAGCCTCGCCCAGATCGACATCGGCGGCCTCTACGCCTCGCGGGACGGCAAGCTCGCCCTGGTCGAGATCAACGCCTTCCTCGCCGCCGGCCTGTGCGCCCTCTCGCGTCGCCCGGGCACCCAGTTCTGGCCGTTGTCCGCGGTCGTGGTGGCGGAAGCCCTGCGTGCGCATCCACCGACCGAGCACAACCCGCTGGTCGGGTCCGGTCTGACCGTGGTGCACCTCACCTGCGCGGCACTGTGGACGGGCGGTCTGCTGCACACCCTGCGAACCGTCCGGCGGTGGGGCGCCTCCGAGGCGGGCCCGGCCCTGCTGGGACTCTACGCGCGCGTGGCCGCCGTTCTGCTGGCCGCCGTCACCGCGACCGGGATGTGGAGTTCGCTGCGCCGCATGCCGGCGGACACGATCCTGGACCAGCTCACCACGACGGCGTACGGGCGCACGCTGCTCGCCAAGGTGCTCGTCGTGGGCGCCGTCGCCCTGCTCGCCCTGTTCGCTCGGATCCGGCTGCGCCGCGCCACCGACCCGCTGAGCGCGTGCGCCCCCGCGCGGGTGGAGGTCATCGGCCTCGGAGTGGTGGTCGTGGTGTCGGGGTTGCTGACAGCGCTGCCGCTGCCGATCCGCTGGTCGTGACATCGATCGGTTGATCAATGTGTACGGCCGGGCAACCGCAGGCCGGTCAGATCCCGACCGCCCCCAGCAGCGTCCCCGCCGCATAGGTGACCCCCATGGCCAGCGCCCCGCCCGCCACGTTCCGCAGTACCGCCCGGCCCGGTTCCGCCGCGCCCATGCGTGCGCTGGACCATCCGGTGAGGACGAGGGCGGCCAGCACCGAGACCACGGTGACCCACAACCGCCAGTCCGCGGGCGGCAGCACGATCGCCAGCAGGGGCAGCAGCGCGCCCACGGTGAACGCCAGGAAGCTCGCCCAGGCCGCGTGCCAGGGGTTGGTCAGTTCGTCGGGGTCGATGCCGAGCTCCACGCGTGCGTGTGCCCTGAGCGCGTCCCGTTCCGTCAGCTGCTGCGCCGCTTCCCTGGCCACCTCGCGCGACAGCCCGCGCTGCTGGAGCAGTTCGGTCAGCTCCTCCAGTTCGGCCTCCGGCTGCTCGCGCAGTTCCCGTCGCTCCAGGGCCAGGGCGGCCATCTCCGAGTCCCGCTGGGTGGAGACGGACACGTACTCCCCCGCGGCCATCGACATCGACCCGGCGAGCAGCCCCGCCAGTCCGGCGGTGAGCAGGGCCGAGCGGTCGTCCGTCGCGCCGGCCACACCGACGACGAGACCCGCGGTGGAGACGATGCCGTCGTTGGCGCCCAGAACGGCCGCTCGCAGCCAGTTCAGGCGCTCACCCAGTGCGCCCCCGTGGGCCTCGCCGCTGTGCGTTGGTTCCGTCACATCGGGAGGATGCCACCCCGGCCGTGGTCGCGCCCGTACCGACGCTCCTCCGGCGTCACCAGACCCGCACCTTCGCCCCCTTCGCGAACACCGGGCTCGTCGCGTCCTGAGGCGGCTCGGCCAGTGGCTCGGCGAGTTCCGCCACCGTCGGACCCACCTTCGCCGCGATCGGGTCCAGCAGGTCGAGGTCGAAGCCGTAGACGCGGGCCGCGTTGCCGCCGAGCATGGCCGCGAGTTCGTCGCGCGGCACGCCCGCGTAGGCGAAGCGCAGGCCCTCGCGCGTGTAGGGGTAAGTGCCTTCGTCGTGCGGGTAGTCGCTGCCCCACATGATCTTGTCGACGCCGATGCGGTCGCGCAGCGGCACCTCGTGGGGGCGCATGAAGCTGGCGCCGACGAAGCAGTTGTCGTGCCACACCTCGGAGGGCGGCCTGCCCATGTGGGCGGCGAGGCCCGCGCCGAACTTGGACTCGGCGGTGGACCGCTTCGTGGCGGCCGCGACGAGCCGGCCGTGGTAGTAGTCCAGCATGTCGAGCACCCCGGGGATCCAGCCCGAACCCTGCTCGGTGAGCACGAGATTGAGGCCCGGGTGGCGGCGGAAGGCACCGCCGAAGACCAGGTGCCACAGGGCCCGGTGCGAGAACCAGGTCGTCTCGACCATGAAGACCGCGCGGGCCGCCGGTTCGTCGCCCAGCGGCGGCGACGCCGAGCCCGCGTGGTGGTTCACGGGCACGTCCAGCTCCTCGCAGACGGCCCAAATGGGGTCGTACGTCTGCGAGTAGAGCTCCGGCAGACCCGAGCCCGGTGGTGTGCCGGGCAGCATCAGGCCGCCCCTGAGGCCCGCCTCCGTCGCCCGACGGATCTCCTTCACGGCCGCGTCCACGTCGTTGAGGAGGATCTGGAAGACGCCCGCGCGGCGGCCGGGTGCAGCTGCGCAGAAGTCCGCGAGCCAGCGGTTGTGCGCGCGCAGGCCCGCCCAGCGTCGCTCGACCTCCTCGGCGGTCGAGGGGGGTGCCATCAGGGAACTGGACGGGAAGAACGGCGGGATGGTGTTGGGGAAGAGGACCTCGGCGACGATGCCGTCCTCCTCCAGCTCCGCCACCCTCCGCTCGGAGTTCCAGTTCTTGTCGGCCGTGTCGGCGAGCAGGTCCTGGTGCGGATTGACGTACGTGGCCGCCCACACGTCGAACTCCTCGTGGTAGCGCTTCTCCAGGTACGGCTTGTAGTCGAGGAGGTCGGCGCCCGCGTGGCAGTCGGCCGATATCACCGTGTAGCGATCCTCTGTGCTCATCGATCCGCCCCCAGTACCGGAAAGTCGTGGTCGGTCAGCCAGTGCCTGCCCACCTCGCGCGAGCGCGCCCAGGACGCCTCCACGGCCGCCTGGTCGGCCGACTGGCCGAGGTCGGCCGGGGTGGGGCCGATGCGGTGGGCCAGCGGGGTGAGCCTCTCGACGTCGAAGCCGAAGACCTCCGCGGCCGCCAGGCCCAGCATGCGGCGGGTCTCGGCCACCGGGATGTCGTGGAAGGTGCGTCGCAGCCACGCGTGCGTGTCGGGCCAGGTGCCCTCGGGGTGCGGGAAGTCGCTGCCCCAGAGGATGTTGTCGACGCCGATCTCGTAACGCTGGGCGAGTTCGCGGCGCTTGGTGTTGGTCGCGCAGATGAAGACCTGGCGGTCCAGGTACTCGTGCGGCGGGCGCTTCACCTCCTGGAACGGGGAGAGCTTCTTGCCGCCGTGCGCGCCCAGGAAGAGACGGTCCATGAACCACAGGAGGTTCGGCAGCCACCAGCAACCCGACTCCGCCACACCGAACTTGAGGCCGGGGTGGCGCTCGAAGACACCGGACCACAGCAGGAACCACAGCGGCCTGGCGGGCCACCAGGTGACCTCGGAGACGAAGATTCCGAGGTGGTCGCCGTACTCGTGCCGCGGGGCCGCCCCCGAGTGGGTCACCACCGGCATGGCGCACTCGGCGGCCGCCGCCCACACCGGGTCGTAACGGCGGTCGTGGTACGGCTCCTTGTCGACCCACATGGACGGGATCATCAGGGCGCCGAGACCGGACTCCTTGGCGCGGTGCACCTCGGCGACGACCCGTTCCGGATCAGCGGTGATCGGCAACAGGGCGACCCCGCAGTGCCGTTCGGGGTTCTGCGACACGAAGTCCGCCAGCCAGCGGTTGTGCGCCTGCGCGCCGGCCATGCCGAGTTCGGGGTCCTGGTCGCCGGAGAGGCCGAGGCCGACCCCGAAGGGCGCGGCCGTCCGGCTGTCCACGGCGTCGGCGTCCGGGAAGACCACCTCGGCCGCGACCCCGTCGCCGTCGAGCTCCTTCAGCCGTTGTGCGGTCTCCCAACCCCCGCGCAGTCCCTCCTCGTTGTCCTGGAACCACTTGGCAGCGAACGTCTCGTTGCGGATGCCGAGCCGCGTCATCTCCTCACGGCGCCGCTCGCGCCCGGCGAGGAAGTCGGCGAAGTCCCGGTGGAAGCGGGAGTCCAGGTAGGGCCGGTACTCCTCGGTGGGCAGCCCGGCGTGGCAGTCGGAGGAGATGATCAGGTACGGGTCCTGGTCGGTCACATCGGCCCCCTCAGTCCAGGATGAAGCTTTCGAGGTACGACGGGTTCGTGCGGTCGAGCATCGACCTGGCCCGGGCGCGGATCTGTGCGTCGCTGTGCTCGCCGGCCGGCAGCATCCAGAAGCGGTCCGCGCGGATGCCCTCCACGACGAGGTCGGCGACCTCCTCGACGGGCGTGAAGCGGACCTCCCTGCCCGCCTCGCGCATCGCGGTCTCCCACTGGTCGAGGCTGCGGTAGGGCGTCTTCCGCGGCCGCTGCTTCGCGTAGCGCCCGGGCCGGTTGCGGTGCGACTCCCACAGGCCCGTGCGCAGCATGTGCGGCCCCGGGAAGAGCACCGACGCGCCCACGCGCGCGTGCTCCGCCTTGAGGTGGGCGTACAGGGACTCGGTCATCGTGACGACGGCCGCCTTGGTGACGGCGTACACCGAGGCGGTGGGAAGTGGAGCGATGCCGCCGTCGCCGGAGGACGTGTTGATTACATGACCGGGTTGACCCGTCTTGATCATCCGTGGAACGAACGCCTGGATGCCGTGGAAGACGCCCCACACATTGACGGAGAAGGCCCACTTCCAGTCGTTCGGCTCGTGCTCCCACATCCGGCCCTCGGCGCCCGAGCCGACCCCGGCGTTGTTGCACAGGACGTGCACCGCGCCGTAGGTCTTGTACGTCGACTCGGCGAGATCCAGGACCTGTTGACGCTCCCCGACGTCGACCACGCGCGCGTGCACGTCGGCGCCCTCGGCCCGCAGATCGGACGCGGCCTTGTCGAGTGCGCCCTCCTCGACGTCCGCGAGCACGACCTTCAGCCCCTCCGACGCGAACCGCCGGGCCATCGCGAGCCCGATCCCGCTCGCCGCGCCGGTGACGACGGCGACCTGCCCGGCCCGCAGCTCCATCAGACGCTCCCCTCGGGTGACTCGGGAGCCCCGGGAGGCGCGTCGAGAATCTGCTGCGGGTCGTCGTACCGCTGATGGATGTACGGCAACAGGGCTTCCGCAGCGACCCGTTCGACGACCTTGCCGCGCTGGTCGCTGGTCTTCTCGCCGATGGTGATGTCGACCAGTTCGAGGACCGGGAGGTCGGCCACCGGGTCGTACATCGACTCGCGCAGGAGGACGTCCCCGGTGATGCGCTCCAGCCTGCGCACCTTCTCGTTGCGGACGCAGTGCACCAGCACCGGATCGGCGTCGAAGCCCGAACCGTCCACCGCGGGAAGGAACTTGAAGTAGAAGTCGGTCTTCTGGCTCGGCTCCGGGAGCGGCAGTTCCTCGCTCACCGCGCCCCGCACCTCCACGAAGACGATGCCGTGCCGGGCGAGCGCGGCGTGGACGACGAGGCCTTCGCGCTCGACCGTCACCTCGCCCAGCTTCTTCGGCTCCCCGAAGACCTCGCGGCCACCCGTCAGGGCCCGCTCGTGGGTCATCGGCATGACGAGCGGGTACCAGCCGTCGACGCCGCCGTGGCTCGCGGCGACCGCGAACGAGCCCGCGCCCAGCGGGTATCCGGGCAGGTCGACCTTGCTGATGTTCACCCGGACCAGTGGCCGGCCCGTGGGTTTCAGGGGCGGCGGCAGGACCGCGGCGAGCGCGTCCGGGTCGGTCTCCCACAGGGCCACCACGCCGGTGGACCAGATGTCGGGAAGCCTTGCGCTCGCTGTGCGCGCGGCGGCGATCTCCGCCCCGGTCCGTGCGCCGTACCGTACGCGTGCCATACGCCGTACCGCCCTTCCGTCGAGGGTCACACGCCGGGCGGGCAGCACGCTTGCACCGGGCGGTGAAAAGGTCCATAGCCACGCGCAAGGGCATTCGGGACATTCGAACGGGCCGCTGCGACAGGCGACCTGACGGACAGCACTGTCAGTGGCGGCCCGTATCCTCAGGGACCATGCTCGAAGACCTTCCGACCGCAGCGTCCTCCCCCACCGTGTGGCCGGCCGTGTATCCGCAGGGATACGCGGTCGTTGACGTGGAGACCACCGGCCTGGCCCGGGACGACCGGATAATCTCCGCGGCCGTCTACCGGCTGGACGCGCGTGGCGAGGTCGAGGACCACTGGTACACGATGGTCAACCCGGAGCGGGACCCGGGCCCGGTGTGGATCCACGGTCTGACGAGCGAGATGCTCGAGGGAGCGCCCCTCTTCACGGACATCGCCGAGGAGTTCGCGTCCCGGCTGGAGGGCCGGGTGCTGGTCGCGCACAACGCGGTCTTCGACTGGCAGATGATCGCGCGGGAGTACGCGCGCGCGGAGCGCGAGGTGCCGGTGCGTCAGCGGCTGTGCACCATCGCGCTCTCCAAGGAGCTGGGCCTGCCGCTGCCCAACCACAAGCTGGAGTCGCTGGCCGCCCACTTCGGCGTCGTACAGCAGCGGGCGCACCATGCGCTGGATGACGCGCGCGTGCTGGCGGAGGCCTTCCGGCCGAGCCTTCACGCCGCGGCGGCGGACGGCGTACGGCTGCCGCTGCTGGAGTGCCGGCCGCTGACGGAGTGGAGCGACCGGCCCGTGCCCCGTCAGTCGAGCGGCTACGGCAGCTATCGGCCGACCAGTTGGCGCCCGTCCCGCAAGCGGCCCGCCTGCCCCTATCCCAACCCGGGGCGTTACGAAGACGGCAAACCACTCAAGCAGGGCATGCGGATCGCCTTCTCCGGGGACACGTCCGTCGAGCGGGAGCTGCTGGAGGACCGGGCGGTCGAGGCCGGGCTGCATGTCGCGACGAGCCTGTCCCGGCTGACCAGCCTGCTGGTGACGAACGACCCGGACTCGGGCACCTCCAAGGTGGTCAAGGCCCGGCAGTTCGGGACGCCGGTGGTGGACGAGGCGGCGTTCGGGCAGCTGCTGAGGGACGTCGAGCCGGCGTCGGAGCGGTAGCCGTGGTCGCGACAGCAGCCGCAGGGACGGATCGGACGGGCAGCCGTACGGACGGGTGATTGTCGTACGACTCGCCCGGCGCCCGCTCGCCCGCCTGGCGGTGACGGCTCACCCTGTGGCGCATGGCGAAATGTGAAGTTTGCGGAAATGACTACGGAATGACCTTCGAGGTGCACGCACAGGGCGCGGTGCACGTCTTCGACTGCTTCTCCTGTGCGATCCACCGCATGGCACCGATCTGCGAGCACTGCAAGGTGTCGATCATCGGCCAGGGCGTCGAGGTCGAGGGCCAGTGGTTCTGCGGTGCGCACTGCGCCCGCGAGGAAGGGAAGGCCGGAATCGTCGACCGGGTCTGAGCGCACCCCTGGCGACAACACCCCGCGGCCCGAGTTGTACGGTCGTGGGGTGTACCGCTTCCTGTTGTCCCGGCAGTGGGTGATCCTCACGCTGGTCGCCCTGCTTCTCATCCCCACGATGATCAGGCTGGGCATCTGGCAGATGCACCGCTACGAGGAGCGCAGCGCCCGCAACCAGCTGGTCAGCGACGCGCTGGGCGCCAAGGCGGTGCCCGTGGAGCGGATGACCTCGCCCGGACACACCGTCACCAGCCACGACCGGTACCGCACGGTGAGCGCGAAGGGTCACTTCGACACCGAGGACGAGGTCGTCGTCCGCCGCCGCACCAACTCCGACGACGAGGTGGGCTACCACGTCCTGACCCCGTTCGTGCTGACGGACGGCAAGGTGCTGCTGGTCAACCGGGGCTGGATCCCCTCGAACGGGCCGAGCCAGACCGCGTTCCCCAAGGTGCCCGCGCCGCCGAGCGGCCAGGTCACCGTCCAGGGCCGGCTGATGCCCGACGAGACGACCGCGGCGAGCGGCATCAAGGACCTGAAGGGCCTGCCGGACCGGCAGATCATGCTGATCAACAGCGCCGAGCAGGCCCGACGGCTGCACGCCCAGGTCCTCGGCGGGTACATCCAGCAGACGGCGCCCGAGCCGAAGGGCGACACCCCGGAGCAGATCTCCGACCCGGGCAAGGAAGACGCCCCGCTGAACTACGCGTACATGATCCAGTGGTGGCTGTTCGCGGCGGGTGTGCCGTACGGCTGGTGGGTTCTGGTACGGCGGGAGCGGCGCGACCGGGCCGAGGCGGCGGCCAAGGAGAGCCCGGAGGAAGCGGAACCCGCCGCGGTGTAGCCCTCAGCGTGTGAGGCGCTCGCGCCAGTAAAGGAACGTGCGCTCCGGCTCGGGCAGCAGGTCCCACGGGTGGGGTGTCATGTGGCGGTCGATGCGCCGGAAAACGGCGGCCGCCTCGGCCGGGCGGTGGATGCGGATCAGGGCGAAGGCGAGGACGTTGAGGTCGGCGACGGCCTCGGCGTGCGGTGCGGCGGCGGCCGAGAACCAGTCGGTCAGGGCCGCGGCCGCCTCGTCGGCCGCCCGGGGTTCGTGCCAGTGGGTGTCGGCCACGAGGGGCATCTGCCGCTGCCGGTGGGCGACGAGTTCCACGCGGGCCGCTACCGGGAGCAGGGCGAGCGGTGATCCGTGCGGTGCGCGGGCCGCGCCCTGCCGAGCGAAGTCCAGCATGTCGACGACCGTGCCGTGGCCGCGCGGCGACAGGTAGCGCAGCAGCTGGTGGTAGGCGGTGCGGAGCCAGGGGGCACGGGTGACCGCCTCGCTCCACACCGGGACCGCGTCACGCAGCGGGACCGCGAAGGCGTTCATCAGCTCCAGCAACGCCAGCCAGGGAGTCGGGTCCTCGGGGCAGCAGTCGGCCGCCCGCAGACACGCCCGCTCGGCCTCGCGGGCGGCGCCCCGACCCTCGGCCGCGGCCCGGACCGACCGCACCCAGGCCGCCAGCACGAGGGCGTCCCCGTCGCCGGGCCGGTCGGCGGACCAGCGCTCGGAGACCGAGGGCGGCAGGTTCCGCGCCAGCACGGTGACCCGGTGCACCCGGCGGTCCCAGTCCCGCCCCGTGTCCTCCAGCAGGTCGGCGACCGGCTCCCAGAGCGGACGGGTGCGGCCCGCGCCGAGACCGTGGAGCTGCCGGTCGGGACGCAACTCGTCCAGCGTCGAGTGCAGCGCGCGGTCGTCGAGTTCGGGGCGGATCAGCAGGGCTGAGCGACGTCTGAGCATCGGTCCTGTTCCTCTTGCTCCGTGTCTTCTGCGCAGGGGCGGGGCGCCGGTCTCCGGCACAGGGGTGGGCACCCGGTCTCCCGCGCAGGGGCGGGCGCCCCGGCCGGACGCCCGCCCCTCGGTCAGCAGCAGCGGCCCCGCGGGTGCTCGCCCCGGTCCAGCGAGTGCAGCAGCTCCCGCAGGTACCAGCGCACCGCCCGCACCCACTGCCGGGCGTTCACGACCGGGCCCCGACCAGCGGTTCGCCGGCCTGCGCGGGCAGGTCGATGCGGGACTCGACGTACGGCGCCTCGGTGGTCGGCAGCGCGTCCGGCGACCGTACGGCTCGCACGCACACCACCGCCGCGTTCACGATCACGACCGCGACCAGCAGCAGGAACAGCGCGATCAGTACGCCGTCGACGGTGGAGTTGGTGACCACGGTGTGCATGTCGTCGAGGGTCTTGGCGGGCGGGAGCACCTGCTTGGCGTCGACGGCGTCGGCGTACTTGGCGCGCTGGGCGAAGAAGCCGACCTTGGGGTCGTCGGAGAAGATCTTCAGCCAGCCCGCGGTGAAGGTGACCGCCGTGACCCAGGCGAGCGGGACGCCGGTGACCCAGGCCCAGCGCAGCCGGCCGGACTTGATCAGGACCGTGGTGCAGACCGTGAGGGCGACGGCGGCCAGCAGCTGGTTCGCGATGCCGAAGAGCGGGAAGAGCTGGTTGATTCCGCCGAGCGGGTCGGTGGCGCCGGTGTAGAGGAAGTAGCCCCAGGCCGCCACGACCAGGCCGCTGCACAGCCAGATGCCCGGCTTCCAGTTGACCCGGCCCATCGGCTTCCACACGTTGCCGAGCATGTCCTGGAGCATGAAGCGCCCGACCCGGGTGCCCGCGTCGACCGTGGTCAGGATGAACAGCGCCTCGAACATGATCGCGAAGTGGTACCAGAAGGCCTTCATCGCGGTGCCGCCGAAGACGCCGGAGAAGATCTCCGACATGCCGACCGCGAGGGTCGGGGCGCCGCCGGAGCGGGCGATCAGGGTCTGCTCCTCCACCGCCTGGGCCGCGTGGGTCAGTTGGTCGGGGGTGATGGTGAAGCCGAGGCCGGCGACGGCGTGGGACGCCGACTGGGCCGTCGTACCGAGAAGTCCGGCGGGTGCGTTCATCGCGTAGTACAGGCCCGGCTCGAGGGCGGCCGCCGCGATGAGCGCCATGATCGCGACGAACGACTCCATCAGCATGGCGCCGTAGCCGATCATCCGGACCTGGGACTCCTTCTGGATCAGCTTCGGAGTCGTACCGGAGGAGACCAGGGCGTGGAAACCGGACAGGGCACCGCAGGCGATGGTGATGAACAGGAAGGGGAAGAGGGAGCCGGCGAAGACCGGGCCCGCGCCCGAAGTGGCGAACTTGCTGACGGCGTCGGCGTGCAGGACGGGCGCGGCGACGACCACGCCGATCGCGAGCAGCGCGATGGTGCCGATCTTCATGAAGGTGGAGAGGTAGTCGCGCGGGGCCAGCAGCATCCACACGGGCAGGACCGAGGCGACGAAGCCGTAGCCGATCAGGCAGAAGACAAGGGTCGTCGGGCTGAGGGTGAAGGCGGAGGCCAGTGAGGAGTCCTGGATCCAGCTGCCGCCGGTGATCGCGAGCAGCAGGAGCGCCACGCCGATGAAGCTGGTCTCGACGACCCGGCCCGGGCGGAACCGGTGCAGCCAGAAGCCCATGAACAGGGCGATGGGGATGGTCATCGCGACGGAGAAGGTGCCCCACGGGGAGTGCGCGAGGGCGTTGACGACCACCAGTGCCAGCACGCCGAGCAGGATGATCATGATGGCGAAGACCGCGATCAGGGCCGCCGCTCCGCCCGCCCGGCCGATCTCGTCCCGTGCCATCTGCCCGAGCGACTTGCCGTCCCGCCGCATGGAGAGGAACAGGACGACCATGTCCTGCACCGCGCCCGCGAAGATCACCCCGGCGACGATCCAGAGCGTGCCGGGCAGGTATCCCATCTGGGCGGCGAGCACCGGTCCGACCAGCGGTCCGGCCCCGGCGATCGCGGCGAAGTGGTGGCCCAGCAGCACCCGGCGGTCGGTGGGGTGGAAGTCGACGCCGTCCTCGAGGCGTTCGGCGGGGGTGGCCCGGCGGTCGTCGGGCTTGAGCACCCGGCGGGCGATGAAGCGCGAGTAGAAGCGGTAGGCGATGGCGTACGAGCCGAGGGCTGCGACCACCAGCCAGACCGCGGAGATCTTCTCGCCCCGGGCCAGGGCGAGGACGCCCCAGGCGACCGCGCCGAGCAGGGAGACGGTGGCCCACAACAGGACCGATCGTGGTGACATACGTGATTTTTCCGGCTTTTCGGGCGCCTGAAGGGCGGACGCGGGCATGGCGGCTCCTCACCTGGACGGTGTGAAAGGAAGTGCGCTGGGATCAGCGGCGGTGATGTCGGTCCGTCAGCGCGTACGCGGCAAGCAGGCAGAGGCCGCACCCCGGCACCCAGGCGAGCTGGTACCAGTAGAAGAACGGCGTCCCCGCCAGCCGCGGCTCCGCGCCGGCGTACCAGGGGACCCACAGCAGGCCTGCCGCGGGTGCGAGTAGCAGTACGGCGATCGCGACGCGCCGTAGCCGGTGATGACCGGTCCGTGCCATGACCTGCACTCCTCTCCCGCCGGCTGTCGGTCTGTGCAAGAGTTGCCCACTCCCCGGAACCGGTTGACAGCGAATTTCCGGGAAATTTCCCGCCGGTTCCGTGTCCTCCGTTCCGGCCGCCCGCGCAACTCTCCCGCGAGGGCACACACCAAGGACGGTGACCCATGGCCGATGGCGCCATGACCGCGACGTTCCTCGCCGTGATCGGCGGAGCGTCGCTGCTCGCCGTCACCGCGCGCCGTCTGCACCCGAGCGACCGGCTGCCCTCGCTGGAGGGCTGGGCGCTGGCCGACCGCACCCTGGGTCCCGTGTGGACCTGGTTCCTGCTCGGCGGCACGATCTTCACCGCGTACACCTTCACCGCCGTACCGGGACTCGCCTACGGCAACGGCGCACCCGCCTTCTTCGCGGTGCCGTACACGGTGATCGTCTGTCCGATCGCCTTCGTGCTGCTGAGCCGCCTGTGGGAGGTGGCCCGCAAGCACGGATACGTCACCGCCGCCGACTTCGTGCGCGGACGGTACGGGTCGCCGTCGCTGGCCCTGGTGGTCGCGCTGACCGGGATCCTGGCGACCATGCCGTATCTGGCGCTCCAACTGCTCGGGATAAGGGCGGTGTTGACTGCCGGCGGCGTCTACCCGCGGGGTGCGACCGGGGACCTGGTGATGGTCGCGCTGTTCGCCGGACTCGCCGTCGCCACGTACCGGCACGGGCTGCGGGCGCCCACGGTCATCTCGGCGCTCAAGGCGGTCGCCGTTTTCGTGTCGCTGACCGCGGTGACCTGGCTGGTCCTGGAGCGGCTCGGCGGCCCGGGCCCGGTCTTCGACGGCGCCGCCCGCCGCCTCGGCGGCCCGGCGCTGCTGCTCTCCCCCGCCCAGCAGCCCGCGTACGCCACCCTCGCCCTCGGCTCCGCGCTCGCCCTGCTGATGTACCCGCACGTGCTGACCGCCGGGTTCGCCGCCGACGGACCGCGCACCCTGCGCAAGGTGTCCGTGGCCCTGCCCGCCTGGACCGGGCTGCTCGCGCTGTTCGGCTTCCTCGGCATCGCGGCGCTCGCGGCCGGCGTGCGGGCCCCGAAGGGCGGCGCCGAGGCGGCCGTACCGATGCTGGTCGACCGGCTGATGCCGGGGCCGCTCGCCGGGCTGGTGTTCGGCGCGATCACCGTGGGGGCGCTGGTCCCGGCGGCGGTGATGTCGATAGCGGCCGCCACCAGCTTCGTACGCAATGTGTACGTCGAGTACGTGCACCCGACGGCCACGCCCAAGCGGCAGGTGCGCATCGCCAAGGCCGTCTCGCTCACCGCGAAGGTGGGGGCCGTGGCCTTCGTGTTCGGGCTGCGCGACCAGGACGCGATCAACCTCCAACTGCTCGGCGGGGTCTGGATTCTGCAGATCTTCCCGGCCGTGGCGATCGGCCTGTTCTCCGGGCGGCTGCATCCGCGTGCGCTGCTCGCCGGGTGGGGCGCGGGCATGGCGGCCGGCACCTACCTCGTCGTGCGCGAGGGCTTCTCGTCGATCGTGCCGCTGGGTTCCGGACCGCTGGAGATCTACGCCGGCCTCGCCGCCCTGCTGCTCAACCTGACCGTCGCGGTGGCCGGCACCGCCCTACTCGAACGTCTCGGCGTCCCGCGCGGCGCCGACCTGACCGATCTGCCGTCCCGCCTGACCGTCAGGCGGCGCCCGGAGACGGGAGCGAACCGACCGTGAGACGCAGACAACCGACTCCCGCACCGGAGCCGCACGTGGAGCTGCCGGGCGAGCCGCTGGCGCCCGCGCTGCCCGACCCGGCCGACCTGGAGCGGGAGGCCACGCTCGCCCGGCTCTTCGAGCTGCACTACTCCTCGATGCTGCGCCTGGCCGTGCTGCTCGGCGCGGACGACCCGGAGAACGTGGTCGCCGAGGCCTACTACCAGATCTACCGGAAGTGGCGGCGGCTCAGGGACGTCGAGGCGGCGGAGGCGTATCTGCGCTCCACGGTGTGCAATCTGACCCGGATGCGGATACGGCATCTGCAGGTCGCCCGCAAGCACGTGGAGAACCCGCCGGTGCTGCCGGACGAGGCCGTCGCCTCCGCCGAGAGCACGGCACTGCTGCGCGACGACCAGCGGGTGCTGATCGACGCGTTGCAGCAACTCCCGGCGCGGCAGCGCGAGGCGCTCGTGCTGCGACACTGGCTCGGGCTGAAGGAGAGCGAGATCGCCGCCGCGATGGGGATCTCCTCCGGGTCCGTGAAGACCCACACGGCACGCGGCATCGCCGCTCTGACCCAGGCGATGGAGGCCCGGCGATGACGCCTCGAGATGCGACTCCGTCGCGCGGCACTGGTCCCGACCGCACGGAGCGGGAGCTGAGCGAGGCCCTCGCCGCACTCGCCGAGGGAGTGCAGGCCGCCCCCGACGCCTACCGCACGGCACGCGGCGAGTGGCTGCGCCGCGAACGCCGGCGCCGACTCGTCCTCGCCGTCCTGATCGCCGTGGTCTTCGCCCTGGCCACACTGATCGGCCTGTGGGTGCTCAACCAGACGCCGTCGCACCCGGGCGTGATCTTCTCGACGACCGCGGTGAGCGACGCGTCACTCCCCCGGCCCCACCCCTGATTGCCCCACCGCCGTGCCGGGAACCCGCAATTCCGTGCATCCCCGTATCGAGGACTACGCGCTCATCGGCGACGAACAGACCGCGGCCCTGGTCGGCCGGGACGGCTCCGTCGACTGGCTGTGCCTGCCCCGCTTCGACTCGGCCGCGTGCTTCGCCCGGCTGCTCGGCGACGAGGAGAACGGGCACTGGCGTATCGCCCCCAAGGGCGCCGAGGGCCCCTGCACCCGTCGCGCCTACCGTCCTGGCACCCTCGTCCTGGACACCGAGTGGGAGACCACCGAGGGCGCGATCCGTGTCACCGACCTGATGCCGCAGCGCGAGCGCGCCCCCGATCTCGTACGCGTCGTCGAGGGTCTCGGCGGCCGCGTCACGGTGCGCAGCACCCTGCGGATCCGCTTCGACTACGGCTCGATCGTGCCCTGGGTGCGCAAGTCCGGCGAGCACCGGGTGGCCGTCGCCGGGCCCGACTCGGTCTGGCTGCGCAGCGAACCCGAGGTGCACACCTGGGGCAAGGACTTCGGTACGCACTCGGAGTTCACGGTCGAGGAGGGCGAGAAGGTCGCGTTCGTCCTCACCTGGCACCCTTCGCACGAGCCGCGCCCGAAGCTCGTCGACCCGTACAAGGCGCTGCGCACCAGCGTCCGCGACTGGGAGAAGTGGTCGGGGCGCTGCCGTTACGACGGCCCGTACCGCGACGCCGTCGTCCGCTCCCTGATCACCCTCAAGGCCCTCACCTACCGGCCCACCGGCGGCATCGTCGCCGCGCCCACCACCTCGCTCCCCGAGGAGCCGGGCGGCGTCCGCAACTGGGACTACCGCTACTGCTGGCTGCGCGACTCCACCCTCACCCTGAACGTGGGCCTGTCGGCCGGCTACCGGGAGGAGGCCGAGGCCTGGCGCGACTGGCTGCTGCGCGCGGTCGCCGGCGACCCGGCCGACCTGCAGATCATGTACGGCCTGGCGGGCGAGCGGCGGCTGCCCGAGTTCGAACTTCCGTGGCTGGCCGGCTTCGCGGACTCGACGCCCGTACGGATCGGCAACGAAGCCGTGAACCAGCTGCAGCTGGACGTGTACGGCGAGGTCATGGACTCCCTCTCGCTGGCCCGCAGTTCGGGCCTGCCCACCAAGCCGCACATGTGGGCCATCCAGGCCGCCCTGATCGACTGGCTGCGGTCGGAGTGGCGGCAGCCGGACGAGGGGCTGTGGGAAGTGCGCGGCGGCCGGCGCCACTTCGTGCACTCGAAGGTGATGGTGTGGGTGGCCGCCGACCGTGCCGTGCGCGCGGTGGAGGAGAACCCGAAGCTGAGCGGTGATCTGGACGCCTGGCGCGAGCTGCGCGAGGAGGTGCACCGCGAGGTGTGCGAGAAGGGCTACGACCCCGAGCGCAACACCTTCACGCAGTACTACGGCTCCCGCGAACTCGACGCCTCGCTGCTGCTCATCCCGCGCGTCGGCTTCCTGCCGCCGGACGACCCGCGCGTGGTCGGCACCATCGACGCGGTCCGCGAGGAACTGGGCCACGGCGGCTTCCTGCGCCGCTACAGCACCGACGGGACGACGGTCGACGGACTGCCCGGCGACGAGGGCACCTTCCTGGTCTGCTCGTTCTGGCTCGCGGACGCACTGCACATGACGGGCCGCCGGGAGGAGGCACGGAAGCTGTTCGAACGGCTGGTGGGGCTCACCAACGACGTGGGTCTGCTCTCCGAGGAGTACGACCCCGTCGAGGACCGCCAACTCGGCAACTTCCCGCAGGCCTTCAGCCACGTCGGCCTGGTGCACACCGCCCTCGCCCTGTTCGGGAACGGCGAGGCAGGATAGGGGCCATGGATCTTGGGCTGAAGGACAAGGTGTACGTCGTCACCGGGGCCACCCGCGGGCTCGGCAACGCCACGGCGCGTGAGCTGGTCGCGGACGGGGCGAAGGTCGTGGTGACCGGGCGGGACGAGAAGCGGGTCGCCGACGCCGCGGGTGAGTTGGGGCCGAATGCCGTCGGGGTCGCCGTCGACAACGCCGATCCGGAGGCGCCGGCGCGGCTGATCGCGGCGGCGCGGGAGCGGTTCGGGGGGTTCGACGGGATTCTCGTGAGCGTCGGCGGACCGGCGCCGGGGTTCCTCGCCGACAACACGGACGAGCAGTGGCAGGCCGCCTTCGACTCGGTGTTCCTGGGTGCGGTACGGCTCGCTCGTGCGGCGGCCGCGGAGTTGGAGGCCGGGGGTGTCATCGGGTTCGTGCTTTCCGGGTCGGTGCACGAGCCGATTCCGGCGCTGACGATTTCCAACGGGCTGCGGCCCGGGCTGGCCGGGTTCGCCAAGTCGATCGCCGACGAGTTGGGGCCGCGGGGAATTCGGGTGGTCGGTCTGCTGCCGGCTCGTATCGACACGGATCGCGTGCGCGAGCTGGACGGGCTGTCTGCCGACCCCGAAGCCACGCGGGCCGCCAACGAATCCCGCATTCCGTTGCGCCGGTACGGGACCCCGGAGGAATTCGGGCGTACAGCGGCGTTCTTGCTGTCACCCGCTGCTTCCTATCTGACGGGGATCATGGTTCCTGTCGACGGCGGAATGCGGCACGGCTTCTGAAAGTCAACTGACCCTTTCCGCACGGTGCTTGACGGACTTCATGCGAACTTCTGCGGGGAGTGCCGCCAGGCCCGCCGAATTCCTCGCGTGCATCAGGGCCTGCGTCGTCAGGTGATAGAGGGCCGTTCCCGGGTCCACATGGGGTTCCAGGAGGAGTTGGACCCGGGTCCGGGGGGCCGTGCGGTTGCCGGTCAGGTGGACGTGGGCGTGGGACACGCCGTCCAACTCGGCCGCCTCGCCCGCCAGTACACCCTCCAGGGCCCGGCCCCGCAGCAGTGCGCCCTCGCCGTCGCCGGTGTCGACCAGGACCTCGGCCAGGCGGCGTCGGCGCAGGACCGCGGTCAGCCACCACAGGGCGAGCAGGACGACGACGGCGAGGACCCCGATGACCGTCGGCCACCACCAGCCGTCGTCCTGCCAGCGGGTGCGCTCGGCATTGCTCAGCAGCACGTCGTGGCGGCTGTCGTGAATCCACCAGGAGGGCGGCCGCACGCCGAGTCCGACGGCCAGTACGGAGCCGCCCAGGAGGAGCAGGACGAGGCCGACGATCCCGATCAGTGCGCGGTTGACGGTCCTGAGCATCGCCGTCACCCCTTCCGTCCGGGTCGCTGTACATGGACCGACAGCGCGGGCGGGCGGGCGAGCCCGAGGCCCCTGATCGCCTCGTCGAGCGTCGCGTTCAAGTCGGCTCGTACGTCGCCCAGTTCGCGGAAGTGCGAGACGGCGCGGACGTCGGCGCGGGCCCGGCCCATCCGCACCCGTACCGACTGGACACCGGCGACCTCCATCGCACGGTCGCGCAGCACCAGGGCGGCCGCCTCGCGGTACAGTCCGGCGCGGACGTCGGCCTCGGGGCGCCGCATCGGCAGGACGGCGCGCAGACCGGGCGTCGCCGCCAGCACGATCAGCCACAGGCCCAGGGCGGCTGCGACTCCGGCACCGACCAGGACCCAGATGTCGTCGAGGGGCCGTTCGGCGAGCTGCCGGGCGAGTTCTCGGCGCCAGCTCATCGCGGGCCGGTGGGCCCGTACGGCCGCGATGTCGTACAGGAAGAGGCCGGCGACGGCCAGGACGAGGACGGCCACGACGGCCGCGGGGACGCGGCGCGCGGACCAGAAGCGGCCCTCGCGGGTGTCCCCGCCCTCCGGCGCGGGCGGCGGTCCGTAGGCGAGGTCGTCGCCGGGCGCCTTCTCGATGACCGGCAGTCGCTGTGTGGTGCCCTCGGAGCCCTGGGGCTCGCTCATCGCGTCCTCCCCTGTACCGAGCCGTGTGCCGGAGTCAGGTGCAGCCGCTCCACGTGGACGGCCACCTCCGGCACCTCCATGCCCACCAACGCGCGTACCCGCAAAGCGACATGTCGACGCACATCCGCGCACCGGGCGCCGATGTCGGCGGGGTAGTCGAGTTCGAGATGGATGCGGACGTGGGCAGCACCATGGTGGACCACGACGGTGGCGCGCGGGGGCGAGGTGTCCCCGGACTGGTCGCCGAGCCGCTCGCGGGCCGCCTGTGCGGCGACCTTCGAGACGACGCGGTCGGCGATCCGGGTCGCCCCGCGCTCACCCGGCACGACGGTGGCCAGGGGGCTGGGCAGCTCACCGGCACCGTCGCTCATCGTTGTCACCGCCGGCGGTCCTCACGCGTACGGAAGAAGTCGCCGAGGTCCAGATCCCCCTCCAGGAACCGGCCGACGACGAAACCGATGGCGCCCAGGGCGGCCACCAGCACAAAGGCCCCGAAGCCGCCGAAGTACCCGGCGAAGCCCAGCGCCATTCCGGCGATCATGCCGACCACGGCCATGTTCATCGTGCGCTCCCCTCAGCGGTGCGGTTGTCCGGTCGCCGGCGCGTCACTGGATCCGGGGCTCCGGCTCCTCGTCCTCTTCCTCCGGCAGCTTCACGTCGCTCACGGCGATGTTGACCTCGACGACCTCGAGGCCCGCCATCCGTTCCACCGCCGCGATGACGTTCTCGCGCACATCGCGGGCGACCTCGGAGATCGAGACGCCGTAGTCGACGACGATCTCCAGGTCGAGCGCCGTCTGCACCTCGCCGACCTCGGCCTTCACGCCGCGTGTCACGGATTTCGAGCTGCCGCCGGGCACCCGGTCGCGCACGGCGCCGAAGGTGCGGCTGATGCCGCTGCCCAGGGCGTGCACGCCGACCACGTCCCGCGCGGCCAGCCCGGCGATCTTCTCCACGACCCCGTCGGCGATCGTCGTCCGTCCCCGGGTGGCCGGGTCTCCTCCGCCGCGGCGCGTCGTCTGCGCCTTGCGCATCGAGGGGGTGTCCGGCGCGTCCCCGGGCGCCCTCGTCCGGCTCTGTTCCGTCATGTCGGTCATGGCCGTACGTCCCTTCCGGTTCGTCGTCCCTATGACCACGGTAGGTGCGGTTGCGCCACCGCGCGCCGGGGATGCGGCAGGCTGGAGGAATGACGGCGGAACAGTGGGTGCACGCGGTACGGCATCAGTTGGGGGTGGGCAGACTGCTGCCCCTGGGCGGCGCGCGTGACGGCGCGTGGATCTCGGAGGGGGCGGCCGAGGGGGTACTGCGACGCGCGGCCGGGGAGCTGCGGGGCGTACGCCTGGAGACTCTCCGCATCGCGCTCGCCGACGCGGAGGACACTTCCGACCCCGCGGTACCCGCGCCGCCGAGCGCTCTGCCGCCCGGGCCGCTGCGGGTGACGGCCCGGTTCGCGGCGACGGCGGCCGAGCCGCTGCCGACGACGGCGGACCTTCTGCGTACGACGCTGGCGGCAGCGGCGACCGAGCTGCTCGGCCTGGCGGTGACCGAGGTGGACCTGCGGGTCACGGCCCTGCTGGACGAGGAACCGGTGCCCGAGGACGTACGGCCGCCCGAGCCGCCGGGCGCCGAAGAACCCCACGACGAGGACGAGGTGCGCGTGGCGTCCGCCGCGCTGATGGTCCCGGGCGTCGCCCACCTGACGCGCAGCCTCGGCCGAGCGGTGCACATCGAGGAACACCAGCAGGAGGGCAGCCTCCCGCACCGCCACGCACGCGTGGAACTGGTGGTGCAGGCGGACCACCGGGCCGTCGAGGTGGCCCGGAAGGTCCGCACGGCGGTCGCCGAGGCACTGCCGGACCACCCGACGGTGGCGGTACTGGTGACTGCGGTCGGTTGAGCTACTCTCCGAGGCCCGCGAGGTCCCGCAGGCGCCGTGCCTGGGCAGCCCGCTCGGCGGCGCGCTGGTCGTCGTAGGAACGTCCCTGTGCACCGCGCAGCAGCGCCTTGGTCTCGATCACCGCGTCGCGTGGCGCCGCCAGGATCGCCGACGCCAGGTCATGCACCGCGCCGTCCAACTGGTCGGCCGGTACGGCGAGGTTGGCGAGGCCGGTGCTGACGGCCTCCTCGGCCAGGACGAAGCGCCCGGTGGCGCAGATCTCCAGCGCGCGGGCATAGCCGACCAGCCCGACGAGCGGATGCGTGCCCGTCAGGTCCGGTACCAGCCCGAGGCTGGTCTCGCGCATGGCGAACTGCACGTCGTCGGCGACGACGCGCAGGTCACAGGCGAGGGCGAGCTGGAAGCCCGCACCGATGGCATGCCCCTGCACGGCGGCGATGGACACGAGGTCGCTGCGCCGCCACCAGGTGAAGCCGGCCTGGAACTCGGCGATGCTCGCGTCGAGTTCGCCGTCGCTGCTGCGCGCAAGCTCGACGAACGTCGGCTCGCCCTCGATTCCCTCGGGCGTGAACATGCGCCGGTCGAGGCCGGCCGAGAAGGACTGACCCTCGGCACGCAGCACCACGACACGGACGGACCCCGGCAGGACCCGCCCGGCCTCGGCGAGCGCACGCCACATCGCGGGGCTCTGCGCATTGCGCTTGGCCGGGTTGGTCAGCGTCACCGTGGCGATCGCGTCGTCGACGGTGAGCCGTACGCCGTCCTTGTCGAGTACCGGACCGAGGTCCTGGGCAGGCAAAGCCATGGGGTGCCTCCGATGAGTGCGGTCAACAGAGCAAGCTGAAGCGCAAAGCTAAGTGACTGCACAGTAACCACCCGGCCGATCTGCCGACCGACCGGGTGGCCACCATCGAAGCCGATGGGCCGCCCAGGTCAGGACGAGGCGGCCTTCTTGCCCCGTGTCGCACCGCCACGCCCACGGAGCGTGACGCCCGACTCGCTGAGCATCCGGTGTACGAAGCCATACGAGCGGCCGGTTTCCTCGGCCAGTGCCCGAATGCTCGCACCGGAGTCGTACTTCTTCTTCAGGTCTGCCGCGAGCTTGTCGCGCGCGGCGCCGGTAACCCGGCTGCCCTTCTTCAGAGTCTCGGCCACCCGTGCCTCCTCATGGGAAGTGCGCTCTGGTCCCCTCATGATCACCCCTCCGGGGCTTCATGGCCACCCATTCGGCAAGGTCGGTGAGACAGGCTTTTGACGACAGGAGCGCATCCCCACAAGCGGAATCTGTAATTCCCCCCAGAGACGTTCGTACCGCCGAACGAGCGAATTCACGAAGTGCCAGGTCAGAGACGTACGACGGCCGAGCCCTTGTCGATAAAGGGCTCGGCCGTGAAATCGATGTAGGACACACCTCGGTACGAGGAGATCTCACACAGATGATGGATCACCGGTGGGCCGAATGATCCATACGCCGTTGATCACGCATTCGATCAAGCGAGGGCGACGAGGTCCGCGTAGTCGGCGCCCCACAGGTCCTCGACGCCGTCCGGCAGCAGAATGATCCGCTCCGGCTGCAGCGCCTCGACGGCGCCCTCGTCGTGGGTGACGAGGACGACGGCGCCCTTGTAGGTGCGCAGCGCGCCGAGGATCTCCTCGCGGCTGGCGGGGTCGAGGTTGTTGGTCGGCTCGTCGAGGAGCAGGACGTTCGCCGAGGAGACGACCAGGGTGGCGAGGGCGAGGCGGGTCTTCTCGCCGCCGGAGAGGACGCCGGCCGGCTTGTCGACGTCGTCGCCGGAGAACAGGAACGAGCCGAGCACCTTGCGGACCTCGACGAGGTCCATGTCGGGGGCGGCGGAGCGCATGTTCTCCAGGACCGTGCGGTCCGGGTCGAGGGTCTCGTGCTCCTGGGCGTAGTAGCCGAGCTTGAGGCCGTGGCCCGGGACGACGGCGCCGGTGTCGGGCTGTTCGGCGCCCGCGAGGAGCCTCAACAGGGTTGTCTTTCCTGCGCCGTTGAGGCCGAGGATGACGACTCGCGAGCCCTTGTCGATGGCCAGGTCGACGTCGGTGAAGATCTCCAGGGAGCCGTACGACTTCGACAGGCCCTCCGCCGTCAGCGGGGTCTTGCCGCAGGGCGCGGGCTCGGGGAAGCGGAGCTTGGCGACCTTGTCGGAGACCCGCACCGCCTCGAGTCCGGCGAGCAGCCGGTCGGCGCGCTTGGCCATGTTCTGCGCGGCGACCGTCTTGGTGGCCTTGGCGCGCATCTTGTCGGCCTGCGAGTGCAGGGCGGCGGCCTTCTTCTCGGCGTTCTGCCGCTCGCGCTTGCGGCGCTTCTCGTCGGCCTCGCGCTGCTGCTGGTAGAGCTTCCAGCCCATGTTGTAGATGTCGATCTGGGCGCGGTTGGCGTCCAGGTAGAACACCTTGTTGACGACCGTCTCGACCAGGTCGACGTCGTGGGAGATCACGATGAAGCCGCCGCGGTAGGTCTTGAGGTAGTCCCGCAGCCAGATGATCGAGTCCGCGTCGAGGTGGTTCGTCGGCTCGTCGAGGAGCAGGGTGTCCGCGTCGGAGAACAGGATCCGCGCCAGTTCGATACGGCGGCGCTGACCGCCGGAGAGCGTGTGGAGCGGCTGGCTCAGCACCCGGTCGGGGAGGTTGAGCGCGGCGGCGATGGTGGAAGCCTCGGCCTCGGCGGAGTACCCGCCCTTGGTGAGGAACTCCGTCTCCTGGCGCTCGTACTGCTTGAGGGCCTTCTCGCGGGTGCCGCCCTTGCCGTTGGCGATGCGCTCCTCGTTCTCGCGCATCTTGCGGATCAGTACGTCGAGGCCGCGCGCGGAGAGGATGCGGTCGCGGGCGAGGACGTCGAGGTCGCCGGTGCGGGGGTCCTGCGGGAGGTAGCCGACCTCGCCGGAGCGGGTGATCTGGCCGGCGGCGGGGATGCCCTCGCCGGCGAGGCACTTGGTGAGGGTGGTCTTCCCGGCGCCGTTGCGGCCGACCAGGCCGATGCGGTCGCCCTTGGCGACACGGAAGTTGGCGGACTCGATGAGGACTCGGGCGCCGGCGCGCAGCTCGATACCGGAGGCGGAGATCACGGACAGACTCCAGGGCGGACAGAGGTTGACGGATGGGCGGCTGAGGACGTTCCCGCCGTCTAATGCGCGAGGAGAATGGCCATGGGCCAAGTCTAACGGGGCTGTGCAACCACTTTTTCTGTGTTCGTGTGTTCGGGCCGCCCGCCGGAGCCCTCGTCGCGGCGAGGCCTGTGGCGCGGGGAGATCCGGCCCCGGTCGTCCACCGCGATGAGCTGGGCTGTCCAGGCTCCGGTCCGGCAGGGCTGGGCGACGATCAGCACTCCGGCGTGACGTACGGCACGTGCGGGAGCGAAGGCGCAGCCCTGGTGTGCGGGCAGCACCCAGCGCAGGTCGCCGTCGGCGATGCGGTAGCCGGTGATGCGGGGCGGGGTGACCACGGCGAGCATGCCGCGGCCGAGCGGGCGCAGCACGCCGGTGCCGCCCTGCGCGGGGAGCCAGTCGGCGGCCGCGGGGAGGGCGCGGTGCCAGCGGACGGAGGTGCCGTCGGTGTCGGTGACCACTCCGTCGTCCCAGAGCGCGATGGCCTCCCCGCGCGAGGGGAGCACGGCGAGCGGACGACGGCCCTCACGGGCGTAGCTCCAGCCGTACGCCTCCACGGTCGCTCTGTGGGTCCGCAGTCCCGTCGCGGTGCCGTGCTGCACACGCGCGTGCACGGTGAGACGGTCCCCGTAGGGCGCGGGGCGGGCCTGGTGGGCGGCGGCCAGCACGGGTGCCGCCAGGAGAAGCGCGAGGGCGGCGGGCAGGAGGCGGCGGAGGGCCGAGGGCCCGGTGCTCCTCGGGGTGGCGGGGCCCGGCTCCGTCACCTCGACCGGCAGAACGACCACCTTGCCCCCTTGAGCACCCTTTGCCGCGGATCCGGCGCAGAGCGTAGCCACGCACGGACGCGGCGGTGCGGCATGCCGTCGTGACACGGCGGACGAGCGCGGGCACGTCCCCCGTTCGGCCCTCGCCCCGCCTCCCGGTCAGCTGCCCCCGGTGTGCACCTGGAAGGCGGCGCGGCGGACCGCCTTGGCGAGGGCGGGGTCGGGGTGGGCGGCCGCGAGGGCGACCAGGACCTGGACGGTGCGGGGGTGGCCGACGGCGCGCACCTCGTCGAGGAGCATCGGGACCGTGGGCTGCACCGCGGACTCCAGGTGCCGTACGAGCATCGGGGCCTCGCCGTGGTCGGCGACGGCGGCCGCGGTGTCGACCCACAGCCAGGTGGCCTCTTGCCGGGTGAGGACCTCGTGGGCGTCCTCGGGGTCGATGCCGTCGTGCTCGGCCAGCCACAGCAGGGCGTACGGCCGCAGGGTGGGCTCGTCGGCCACCGAGCGCACGTCGGGCTCGGCGGGGGCGCCGACCACACGCAGCGCCTCGAAGGCGAGGCCGCGCAGCAGGGCGTCGTCGCCGCGGGCGGCGTCGATGAGCTCGGTGACGGCGCTGCCGACGGGGCGGGCGGCGAGCCAGGCGCGGTACTCGGCGCGGGCCGCGTTGGGGCGCAGCTGGGCGCAGCCGCGCAGCATGTCCTCGGCGGCCTGCTCGATGTTCCCGGCGGGGCTCTGCGCGGCGACGCAGATCTGCTCCAGCTTGACCCAGACCGCCCAGCTGCCGAGCGGGGTGAGCGTGGCCTGTCCGCCGCCGTAGGTGAGGGCGCCGACGGAGGCGAGGGCGTACAGGGCCCAGTCGAGGAGCGGGGCGAGCGGGGCGTCGAGGGCCTCCGGCTGCGGTACGGGCTCGGGCTGCGGGCCGTAGGGGATCTCGCAGCGCTCGGTGCGCAGTTCGGTGACCCGCTGCTCGAGGAGGTCCAGGAGCTGTTCCACGGGGACGGGCCCGGCGGACAGTTGGAGGAAGGAGAGCACCTGGGGCATGGCCGAGACGACCTCGGCGACGGCGGCGGGCTCGTGGTCCGCGGGCTCGGCGTGGGCGAGCGACCAGGCGTCGAAGAGGGCGACCCAGCCGCGCAGTACGGCGCTGTCGTCGCGGTTCCAGGCGCGCAGCCGCCAGCCGGGGCGGGCGCTGTCGCCGTGCACCTCGACCAGGCCGGCGAGGCGGGCGGTGTCCCAGTCGGCGCGGACCTGAACCACGGTCAGGCCCAGGTCTTTGGAGGCCCGTTCGGCGGTCGCGTCGGCGAGGGTGGCCTTGCCGTCGGCGGTCGCGCCGTCGCTGCCCGGGCCGAGCGCGGCGTCGGCCCAGCGGGCGACGCGGGCCGCGGCGGCCAGTTGCAGGCGAGCCATTCTGGCCAGCTCCGCGGGTGCCGGTGTGCCCTCCGGTGGGCGGGGTGCGGCGCGGCGCGGGCGCCGCTGGTTCACAGCTGAGGGGGCGGCGGCCAGGGGTCGCGGGCGGACGAGTCGAAGCCTGGAGTCGCGCGGGATACGGGACGTCACGGGTGCAGTCTTCCGGTTGACGGTCCGAAAACCCAAACGGAATGTCACGGGGGGCGACGGGGCTGGCCAATGGACGGGTTCCGGCGGGCGGCTCGAGGCCGAGAACAGGCCAGTGGTACGGCCTTAAACGGAATCGCGTCGGTTGTTCAGCTCCGCCGCGCCGCGACCGTGCGGGACGGCCACCCGCAAGGGGTCACATGAGCGGGGTGAGGAAGCGGCGCAAGGCCTCTTCGTAGGCCTTCGGGTCGGCGTTCCACATCGCCGAGTGCGGGGCGTTCGGGACGGTGTGGAGGGCGATCAGGTTGGGGTGGGCGTTCACGAGCCGGCGGGAGTGCTCCCAGGGGGCCAGGGTGTCGTCCGGGCCGTGGAAGATCAGCGTCGGCACGGTCGGCAGCACGTTCTCGGCGGTGCGGTCGACCTCCAGTCCCGTGCGCCCCTGCGCGGCCCGTACCGCGAGCGGCAGCAGGGCGCCGGGTGTGCGGTGGGCCGAGGCGAGGGCGCGCAGCGTGGTCGTCCAGCTGAGCACCGGGGAGTCCAGGACCAGGCCGGAGATGCGCTCGCGCATGCCGGAGTGAGCGGCGGCGCGCAGCGCCATGGTGGCGCCGGTGGACCAGCCGTGCAGGACGACGTGCTCGGCGCCGTAGCGCACGGCGTAGCGGATCGCGGCGTCCAGGTCGCGCCACTCGGTCTCACCGAGGTGGTTCAGGCCGTCCGGGGGGCGGGGGGCGCCGAGGTCGCCGCGGTAGGCGAGGTCGAGCACCGGGAAGCGCTGGCGGTGCAGGAACTCCATGACGTTCATGGGGTGTTCCCGGGTGGCCCCCAGGCCGTGCACGGTGATCACCCAGGTGTCCCGCGCGCCGGGCACGAACCAGGCGGGCAGCGCGCCGAGTTCGCCGGGGACGTCGATGTCGGCGTGGTCGAGGCCGAGGGCGGCGCTCGGGTTGCCGATGTGCACGTTCGGGGTGAGCCACACCTTGTCGCCGGGTTCCAGGCTGCCGTGCGTGACGCGCACCAGGCGGCGGACGACGCTGTCGGCGGAGTGCGTGGCCGTGTCGAGGACGGGGCCGACCACCGCGTGGCTGCCGTCGCCGGCGAGGCCGTAGGTGCCGGGGCGCAGGGCCGCGAGGTCGCGGGTGAGGGCGATCTGGCCGGCGGCCGTGGCGTGCACGGTGAGCCGGGGCTCGGTGGGCAGCGGCCTGCCCGGGGGCGCCTTGAGCGCGGCGTCGCTCGCCAGCCGGCCGGCGGCCACGGAGGCTGCGCCGGCGGCCAGGGCCACGGTCAGTGCGGCGGCCGTTGCTTTGACTGTGCGCACCCGTCCAGTGTCCTGGCGGACCCGGTCACCGGCCAGCCGGAGGAAGGTGCGGGGTGATGCGGGGCGTCGACGATGGTGTGTCGTGGTCACCGGGTCCGGGTACCCCGTGAGCTCACTTGCGCTGCCCGTACCGGCGCAGCTTCTCCCCCGCCTCCGCGACCTGCTCCGGGGAGAGCAGCGTCGGCGACAGCCCCGGCACCGAGGACGCCGTCAGCCACAGGCGGCACATCCACTCCAGCTGGGCGGTGCGGTCGTAGGCCTGGTCGAGGGTGGTGCCGTAGGCCATCGTGCCGTGGTTCTGGAGGAGGCAGGCGGTGCGGTCGGCGAGGGCGTGGAGCATGTTCTCGGCCAACTCGTCGGTGCCGTATGCCGCATAGGGGGCAACTCGGACAGGGCCGCCGAGGGCGCCGGCCATGTAGTGGATCGCCGGGAGTTCGGGGACCAGCGTCGAGACGGCCGTCGCGTGCACGGCGTGCGTGTGGACGACGGCGCGGGCGTCGGTGGTGCGGTAGACGGCGAGGTGCATGGGCAGTTCGCTCGTCGGGACGAGCGTGCCGAGCACCTGACGGCCGTCGAGGTCGACACCGGTCACGTCGTCCGGCGCGAGCCGGTCGTAGGGCAGACCCGAGGGCGTGACCAGCACGGTGTCCCCGACGCGGACCGAGACATTGCCGGAGGTGCCGACGACGAGGCCGTCGGCGACCGTGCGGCGGGCGGTGGCGACGAGGGCCTGCCAGGCCTGTGCCTCCTCGGCGCTCGCACCCCGCCTCCACCCCTCGGGCACATCCTGTGCACCCTCCCGCGCATCCCGTTCGTCCCGATGGTCGCGTCGCTGCTCAGCCATGCCGCGATCCTGCCAGGCGCATGGTCAACCCGCCGCGGAGCCGGGGCACTTTAGGGCGGAAGCCGGGCCTCCGAAAGACCCCGTATAGGGACATATCCCCTTGTTCCCATGCTTGGCCTGAGATCGACCGGCATTCAACGATCTTCCAGTAATCTCCCCGTTGATTTTGTCGTGCACGTCGCCATTCCGGGGGGAAATATGGCCCGTGATCGCAAACCGTCCCGCCGCCGCAACCGCGTCCTCGCGGTCTCCGTGGCGGCGCTCGTCGTCGGGGGGACCGCCCTCGCCGAGCTGCCGGCCTCGGCCGCGAGCCTGCCGAAGGGACATGACGTCTCCTCGCACCAGAAGAACGTCAACTGGTCGAGCGCGAAGGCGAAGGGCGCCAAGTTCGTCTACGTCAAGGCGACCGAGTCCACCAACTACCGCAATCCGTACTTCGGCCAGCAGTACAACGGCGCCCGCAACGCCGGCATCATCCGCGGCGCGTACCACTTCGCACTGCCGAACAAGTCCTCGGGCCGGACCCAGGCGGCCTACTTCGTGCGCAACGGCGGCGCGTGGAGTGCGGACGGCTGGACTCTGCCGCCCGCGCTCGACATCGAATACAACCCGTACGACGCCAAGCACAAGTGCTACGGCCTCAGCAAGGCCGGCATGGTCAACTGGATCAAGTCGTTCAGCAACGAGGTGAAGCGGCTCACCGGCCGCCGCCCGGTGATCTACACGACCACCCACTGGTGGAACACCTGCACCGGCAGCAGCCGCGCCTTCGCCTCGAACCACGCGCTGTGGCTGGCTCGTCACAACTCCGCGGACGCGGGATCGCTGCCGGCCGGCTGGTCGTTCTGGAGCTTCTGGCAGTACGACAACAGCGGCAGCCTGCCGGGTGATCAAAATCTCTTCAACGGGTCCCAGGCCCAGCTGAGGAAGTTCGCCCGGGGGCACTAGCCAAGGGACGCCGAGGGACCCGGGGGGCCGCCGAATCGGGCGGAACGGCGACCCCCCGTTACGGACACCCCACAGCTGCCCCCAGTTCATCTTCCGTTCACTCAGGTTTCCTACGGTCAACCGACCGATGACTTCGAACGATTGCCTGGGTAAATGGAAAACTTCTCGCTGATCCTCGCGATTGTGGTGATCACCGCACTCGCGTTCGATTTCACGAACGGTTTCCACGACACCGCCAACGCGATGGCCACCACCATCTCGACCGGTGCACTCAAGCCCAAGGTCGCGGTGGCCATGTCCGCCGCGCTGAACCTTGTGGGCGCCTTCCTCTCCGTTGAGGTCGCCAACACGATCTCCAAGGGTCTCGTCGACGAGAACGGCATACGTCCCGAGGTCATATTCGCGGCCCTGGTCGGCGCGATCCTCTGGAACCTGCTGACCTGGCTCGTCGGACTCCCGTCCAGTTCCTCGCACGCCCTCATGGGCGGTCTGATCGGCGCCACCATCGCATCGGCCGGCATGGGCGCGGTCCACGGCGACGTGCTCGTCACCAAGGTGCTCATCCCGGCGCTCGCCGCCCCGATCGTGGCGGGCCTCGCCGCGATGCTGGCGACCCGGCTGTCGTACACGCTCGGCAAGAAGGCCGACGGCAAGGCCGCCGAGAAGGGCTACCGCGCCGGCCAGATCGCCTCGGCCGGCCTGGTCTCCCTCGCGCACGGCACGAACGACGCGCAGAAGACGATGGGCATCATCACCCTCGCCCTGGTCGCCGGCGGCGTCGTCGCCCCCGACTCCGACCCGCCCACCTGGGTCATCCTCTCCGCCGGTCTCGCCATCGCGCTCGGCACCTGGCTCGGCGGCTGGCGCATCATCCGCACCATGGGCAAGGGCCTGACCGACCTCCAGCCGCAGCAGGGCTTCGCCGCCCAGACCAGCGCGGCCACGGTCATCCTGGCCTCCTCCCACCTCGGCTTCTCCCTCTCCACCACCCACTCGGTCTCCGGTTCGGTGATGGGCGCGGGCCTCGGCCGCAAGGGCGGTGTGGTCCGCTGGTCGACGGCGACCCGGATGCTGGTCGCCTGGGTCCTGACGCTGCCGGCCGCCGCCCTGGTCGGCGCGCTCGCGGAGTCCGTGACCGACCTCGGCGACTGGGGCACCGGCGTGGTCGCCGTCTTCCTGATCGCCTCCAGCGCGGCCATCTGGAAGATCTCCCGCCGTGAGGTCGTAGACGCCTCGAACGTCAACGAGACCGAGGAGCCGGCGGGCGTGGTGACCACGGCGATCGCCGCCGTGACCCCGCCGCCCGCGGGCACGGTGACCGAGGACCTGACGGCCACCATCCCCGCTCCGGCCGCCACCCCCGACCAGGCCGCCCCGCCCGCGGCGACGGTCTGAGCCCGCCCATCCGGTACGAAGGAAGAGAAGCAGCATGAAGATCGACTGGGCAGCCCTGGGCTCCGTCTTCGGCGTCAGCCTCGCGGTCACCGTGGGCCTCGTCGCCCTGTTCACCCTGGGCGTCATGGGCCTGTCCCGCCGCGAACGGGCCGTGGCACAGGGCAATTCGGCGACCCTCGCGGTCACCGGCGCGTACGTGGCCTTCGCGGGGTGCGCGGCGGCGGTGGCGTACGGAATCAACCTGATCATGGCCAAGGGCTGAGCCCCGGGCCGCAGTTGCTCCGCGCGTGGTGCCGGGACGGTGATCCGTCCCGGCACCACGCGTTTCCGTGACCACTGCGACCCCTCGTATGTGGGCCTCAGCACACTCTCCCGTCGCAGGTCAACGGCAAGTTGACGGCCCTTCCAAGGCCGTGGTGGACTGCCGAGGCCAGCTACGGCGGCAAGAGAGGAAGCCGGTGCAAGTCCGGCGCGGTCCCGCCACTGTCACCGGGGTAGGAAGTCCCGGGAGCCAGGAACTCTCACCGCCGGTCTCGTCGAACCAGGGCGCGGACACCCTGAGTGAGGACATATCGCCATGCCAGCCTGCCGTTTGAGGGCCTGCCCGCGAACCCCCGTCGTCCGCCCGCAGGGCGGGCACCGCGGTGGCCGATGCGTGCGATCGCAAGGCGCCGGGCTGCCCTCGTGGCGGAGCCAGGCCCTCAGGTACAGGACCAGGTCGCTGCCCGACCCCACGGCCGGCTGAGCCCATGCGTGCCGATCGCGTTTTCGCGTACGGCGCCGCCGCCGGACTTCTCGGTGACCTTCTGCTCGGCGATCCGCGCCGTGGGCATCCGGTCGCCGCGTTCGGGCGGGGCGCGGGGGCCGTGGAACAGGTGTTGTGGCGGGACCATCGTGGGTGGGGGGCGCTGCACACGGCCGTGTGCGTGGGGGGTGCCGTCTCTGCCGGTGCCCTGGCCGCTTCTCTCGTACGTCCCTCCCGTACCGCCTCCGTCGCGCTGACCGCCGCCGCCACCTGGGCCGTGGTCGGGGGGACTTCGCTCGCGCGTGAGGCGCGGAGCATTGGGCGTGCCCTGGAGGCGGGGGACGTCGAGGCCGCCCGGGCCCGGCTGCCGCATCTGTGCGGGCGGGATCCGCAGGCGCTGGACGCCGACGGCATCGCCAGGGCGGTTGTGGAGTCCGTTGCCGAGAACACCTCGGATGCCGTCGTGGGGGCGCTGGTGTGGGGGGCCGTCGGCGGGGTGCCGGGGCTGCTCGGCTTCCGGGCCGTCAACACCCTCGACGCGATGGTCGGTCACAAGTCGGCCCGGTACCGGCGGTTCGGGTGGGCGGCCGCGCGGCTGGACGACCTGGCCGGGTGGCCCGGCGCCCGGTTGACGGCCGTGCTGGCGACGGTCGCCGGTGACGATCCCCGCGGGGCGGCACGTGCCTGGCGTACGGATGCCTCGAAGCACCCGAGCCCCAATGCCGGGCCCGTGGAGGCGTCGTTCGCGGGGGCGTTGGGGGTGCGGCTCGGCGGGACCCTGTCGTACGGGGGGCGGGTCGAGCACCGGCCCGTTCTCAACGCGCAGGGGCACACCGTCGCCGTGGCGGACATCGAGCGGGCCGTACGCCTCTCGAGGCGCGTCGGTCTGCTCGCGCTCGGCGTCGGTGTCGCCGCACGCCTCGTGAAGGGACGCAGGTCATGACCGGGGGCGGTCTTCTCGTTGCCGGTACCACCTCCGATGCCGGCAAGAGTGTCGTCACCGCCGGTATCTGTCGTTGGCTGGTGCGGCAGGGGGTCAAGGTCGCGCCCTTCAAGGCGCAGAACATGTCCCTCAATTCGTTCGTGACGCGCGAGGGTGCCGAGATCGGGCGGGCGCAGGCCATGCAGGCGCAGGCCTGTCGCATCGAGCCCACCGCGCTGATGAATCCCGTGCTGCTCAAGCCCGGTGGTGAGCAGAGCAGTCAGGTGGTGCTCATGGGCAAGCCTGTCGGCGAGCTGAGTGCCCGGGGGTATCACGGGGGGCGGCAGCAGAAACTGCTCGGGACCGTTCTCGACTGTCTCGCCGAATTGCGGGGCACGTATGACGCGGTGATCTGTGAGGGGGCCGGTTCTCCCGCCGAGATCAATCTGCGGCGGACGGACATCGTCAACATGGGGATCGCGCGGAATGCGCGGTTGCCCGTGCTCGTGGTCGGGGACATCGATCGTGGTGGTGTCTTCGCGTCCTTCTTCGGGACCGTCGCGCTGCTCTCGCCCGAGGACCAGGAGCTCGTCGCCGGGTTCCTCGTCAACAAGTTCCGGGGGGACGTCAGCCTCCTGGAGCCCGGGCTCGACATGCTGCACGGGCTCACCGGGCGGCACACCTACGGCGTCCTGCCCTTCCGGCACGGTCTCGGCATCGACGAGGAGGACGGGCTGCGGGTGTCGCTGCGCGGCACGGTCCGGGAGTCGAACACCGCCCCGCCCGTCGGGGAGGACGTGCTGCGGGTCGCCGTCTGTGCGATCCCGCTCATGTCCAACTTCACGGACGTCGACGCGCTGGCCGCCGAACCGGGTGTCGTGGTGCGGTTCGTGGACCGGCCCGAGGAGCTCGCCGATGCCGACCTCGTCGTCATTCCGGGGACGCGGGGGACGGTCCGTGCGCTGGAGTGGCTGCGGGAGCGCGGCCTTGCGGAGGCCCTCGTGCGCAGGACCGCCGAGCAGCGGCCCGTGCTCGGCATCTGCGGCGGCTTCCAGGTGCTCGGCGAGCACATCGAGGACGAGGTCGAGAGCCGGCAGGGGGACGTGACGGGCCTCGGTGTCCTTCCCGTCCGGGTGCGGTTCGCCCGGGAGAAGACCCTCACCCGGCCGGTCGGCGAAGCCCTCGGCGAGCGCGTCGAAGGGTACGAGATCCATCACGGGGTCGCGTCCATGGACGGAGGGGAAGCCTTCCTGGACGGCTGCCGGGTCGGGCAGACCTGGGGCACCCACTGGCACGGTTCGCTGGAGTCGGACGGCTTCCGGCGGGCCTTTCTGCGCGAGGTGGCCGCTGCCGCGGGCCGCCGCTTCGTGCCCGCCGACGACACCTCCTTCGCCGCGCTGCGCGAGGAGCAGCTCGACCGGCTCGGCGACCTGATCGAACAGCACGCGGACACGGACGCGCTGTGGCGGCTCATCGAGTCCGGCGCGCCGCAAGGACTGCCTTTCATCCCACCGGGAGCACCCGCATGAGCACAGTGTTGTTGTTGTCGACCGCCGACACGGATCTGTTGGCGGCCCGGGCCGCTTCCGACGCCGACTACCGGATCGGCAACCCCACCCGGGTGGACGTCGAGCGGGAACTCCCCGGTCTCCTCGCCGGCGCCGACGTCGCCGTCGTACGGCTGCTGGGCGGAAAGCGGGCCTGGGAGGACGGGCTGGCCGCCCTGAAGGCCTCCGGCGTCCCGACCGTGCTGCTCGGCGGAGAGGCCGTGCCCGACGCGGAGTTGATGGCCGAGTCGTCGGTGCCCGCCGGTGTGGTGGCGGAGGCCCTCAGGTACCTCGTCGAGGGCGGGCCCGCCAACCTCACCGAGCTCGCGCGGTTCCTCTCCGACACCGTGCTGCTGACCGGCGAGGGGTTCGTCGAGCCGCAGAAGATGCCCGAGTACGGCGTCCACGGCGAGCGTCCGTTCGTCGAGGGCCGGCCGACCGTCGGCGTGCTCTTCTACCGGGCGCACGAGCTGAGCGGCAACACCGGGTTCGTGGACACCCTGTGCGACGCGATCGAGGCGCGTGGCGCCAACGCCCTTCCCGTGTACTGCGGTTCGCTGCGCGGCGCGGACGCCGGGCTGTACGAGATCCTCGGCCGGGCCGACGCCCTCGTCGCCACCGTCCTCGCCGCCGGCGGCACGCACGCCTCGCAGGCGTCGGCCGGCGGTGACGAGGAGGCCTGGGACATCGGAGCGCTCGCCGATCTCGACGTGCCTGTTCTGCAAGGGCTTTGCCTTACCTCGTCGCACGCGGCCTGGGACGAGTCGGACGCCGCCCTCTCCCCCATGGACGCGGCGATGCAGGTCGCGATCCCGGAGTTCGACGGGCGGCTCGTCACCGTGCCGTTCTCCTTCAAGGAGCAGGGCCCGGACGACGTGCCGGTCTATGTCGCCGACCCGGAGCGGGCCGCGAGGGTCGCCGGAATCGCCGTACGGCACGCGCAGTTGAAGCACAAGGCGAACGCGGACAAGAAGCTGGCGCTCGTCTTCACCGCGTACCCGACGAAGCACTCACGGGTCGGGAACGCGGTCGGCCTGGACACGCCCGCGTCGGCCGTACAGGTGCTGGACGCGCTGCGGGACGCCGGGTACTCGCTCACCGAATACCCCGACCACGGCGACGAGTTGATCCACCGGCTGATCCAGGCCGGCGGGCACGACGTCGAGTGGCTGACCGAGGAGCAGCTGGCCGCCGCACCCGCGCGCGTGCCGCTCACCGACTACCGGGCGTGGTTCGACAAGCTCGACCCGGAGCTCAGGGACGGGATGCTGGAGGCGTGGGGCGAGCCGCCGGGTTCGCTGTACGTGGACGGGGACGACATCGTCCTCGCCTCTCTCCAGTTCGGGAACGTCGTCGTGATGATCCAGCCGCCGCGCGGCTTCGGCGAGAACCCGATCGCGATCTACCACGACCCCGACATGCCGCCCTCGCACCACTACATGGCGGCGTACCGGTGGCTGGAGGCTGCGACATCAGAGGGGGGCTTCGGCGCCGACGCGATCGTCCACATGGGCAAGCACGGCACGATGGAGTGGCTGCCCGGCAAGGGACTCGGGCTCAGCAGCGGCTGCGCACCGGACGCCGTGCTCGGCGAACTGCCCCTGATCTACCCCTTCATCGTCAACGACCCCGGCGAGGGCACCCAGGCCAAGCGGCGCGGGCACGCCACGGTCGTCGACCACCTCGTACCGCCGATGGCCCGCGCGGACACCTATGGCGACCTGGCCAAGCTGGAGCAGCTGCTCGACGAGTACGCGCTCGTCTCCGACCTGGACCCGACCAAGGCGCCAGCCGTGCGGGCGCAGATCTGGACGCTGGTCAAGGCGGCCGAGCTGCACCACGACCTGCATGTGGACGAGCAGCCGGACGACGGCGACTTCGACGAGTTCGTCATGCACATCGACGGCTATCTGTGCGAGATCAAGGACGTACAGATCAGGGACGGCCTGCACATCCTCGGTGGCGGGCCGGTCGGTGAACCGCGTGTCAATCTCGTGCTCGCCGTGTTGCGCGCCTCGCAGGTGTGGGGCGGGCAGGCCAACGCGCTGCCGGGGCTCAGGGCCTGTCTCGCATCCCATTTCGGGCTCGTGGAGAAGGAGTTGCTCGCCGAGCCGGGTGCTCCCGTCAAGGTCCCGGTCGAGCTGACCGATCTCGTCGAGGGTCCGTCCCGTACCGCCGCCGACGCGATCGACCTGCTGGAGCAGCTGTGCCGGCGGATCGCGGAGGGCATGGAGGCACGGGAGTGGGACGTCACGGCCGCTGCGGCCCTCGTCGGTGAGGTTCTGCGCACCGAACTCCCGGACGCCATCGCGGTGTTGGAGTTCGCCTGCAACGAGGTCGTGCCCCGGCTGGCGAAGACCACCGACGAGATCGGCCACATCCTCAGGGCACTCGACGGCGGTTACATCCCGGCGGGTCCCTCCGGTTCGCCGACGCGCGGGCTGGTCAATGTGCTCCCGACCGGCCGGAACTTCTACTCCGTCGACCCCAAGGCCATCCCGTCCAGGCTGAGTTGGGAGGTCGGCCAGTCCCTCGCCGACTCGCTCGTCCAGCGGTATCTGCAGGACACCGGCGAGTACCCGAAGTCCGTCGGCCTGACGGTCTGGGGCACGTCCGCGATGCGCACCCAGGGCGACGACATCGCCGAGATCCTGGCGCTGCTGGGCTGCCGGCCGGTGTGGGACGACGCCTCGCGCCGGGTGACCGGCTTCGAGGTCATCGGCCTCGAGGAGCTCGGGCGGCCGCGCATCGACGTCACCGTCCGCATCTCCGGCTTCTTCCGCGACGCGTTCCCGCACGTGGTCGGGCTGATCGACGACGCCGTACGCAAGGTCGCCGAGCTGGACGAGCCCGCCGACCGCAACTTCGTCCGCGCCCACGCCGACGAGGACACCGCCGAGCACGGCGACCGGCGGCGCGCGACCGCCCGGGTCTTCGGCTCCAAGCCGGGGGCCTACGGCGCCGGTCTGCTGCCGCTGATCGACGCCCGCAACTGGCGTTCGGACGCGGACCTCGCCGAGGTGTACGCGGTGTGGGGCGGTTACGCCTACGGTCGGGGGCTCGACGGACGGGCCGCGCGCGGGGACATGGAGACGGCCTTCAAGCGCATTGCCGTGGCAGCCAAGAACGTCGACACCCGTGAGCACGATCTCGTCGACGCCGACGACTACTTCCAGTACCACGGCGGCATGGTCGCCATGGTGCGCCATCTGACGGGCGCGAGCCCCGAGGCGTACGTCGGCGACTCCGCCGTACCCGACCAGGTCAAAACCCGGACGCTCGGCGAGGAGACGCACCGGGTCTTCCGCGCCCGGGTCGTGAACCCGCGCTGGATGGCGGCCATGCGGCGGCACGGCTACAAGGGTGCGTTCGAGATGGCGGCGACCGTCGACTACCTCTTCGGGTACGACGCCACGGCCGGGGTCGTGGACGACTGGATGTACGAGAAGCTCAGCGCCGAGTACGTCTTCGCCCCGGAGAACCGGGAGTTCATGCAGAAGTCCAACCCGTGGGCGCTGCGCGGGATCACGGAACGGCTCCTCGAGGCCGCCGAGCGCGGGCTGTGGGCCGAGCCGGACGCGGAGACGCTGGAGCGGCTGCGCGCCACGTACCTGGAGCTGGAAGGCGACTTGGAGGGCGACGACCAGTGAGCACCCCCTTCCCCTTTACGGCCGTCGTCGGCCAGGACGACCTGCGGCTCGCGCTGCTGCTGAACGCCGTGTCCCCGGCGGTCGGCGGTGTGCTGGTGCGCGGCGAGAAGGGCACCGCCAAGTCGACGGCGGTGCGCGCCCTTTCGGCGCTGCTGCCGGAGGTGGCCGTCGTCCCCGGATGCCGCTTCTCCTGCGACCCCGCGGCGCCGGACCCGTCCTGCCCGGACGGACCGCACGAGCCGGGACCGGGCACCCGACGTCCCTCCCGCATGGTCGAGTTGCCGGTCGGCGCCTCCGAGGACCGGCTGGTCGGCGCCCTCGACATCGAGCGGGCGCTGGCAGAGGGCGTGAAGGCCTTCGAGCCGGGGCTCCTCGCGGACGCACACCGCGGGATCCTCTACGTCGACGAGGTCAACCTCCTCCACGACCACCTGGTCGACCTGCTGCTGGACGCGGCCGCGATGGGTGCCTCGTATGTCGAGCGCGAGGGTGTGTCCGTACGGCACGCCGCCCGTTTCCTGCTTGTCGGGACCATGAATCCCGAAGAGGGCGAGCTGCGGCCGCAGTTGCTCGACCGCTTCGGCCTGACCGTCGAGGTCGCGGCCTCGCGGGAGCCGGACCAGCGGGTGGAGGTCGTACGACGGCGACTCGCCTACGACGACGATCCGGCCGGTTTCGCGGCCCGTTGGGCGGACGAAGAGACTGCGGTACGTAAACGCATCGTCGCGGCAAGGGAGTTGTTGCCGTCGGTGCGGCTGGGCGACGGGGCGCTTCGGCAGATCGCGGCGACCTGTGCCGCCTTCGAGGTGGACGGCATGCGGGCCGACATCGTGATGGCGCGGACCGCCACCGCGCTGGCGGCCTGGTCCGGGCGGACCGATGTGCTCGCCGAGGACGTACGGCAGGCTGCCCTGCTCGCACTGCCGCACCGCAGGCGCCGTAACCCCTTCGATGCGCCGGGACTCGACGAGGACAAGCTCGACGAGACGCTGGAGGAATTCGGCGAGGGCGACGACGATCCCGGCCCCGACGACGGCGGGCCGGGTGGCGGGGGCGGCGGACAGCCGTCGCCCGATGCCGGTCCGCAGGACGGCGACACCGGTGCGCGGCCCGAGGCTGGCGAAGGTGGCGAACCGCAGCCCTCGGGAGCTGCCGAGCAGTCCGCCGTGCGGGCCTCCGAGCCGTTCCGCGCCAAGGTGCTGAGCGTGCCCGGGATCGGTGAGGGCGCGGCCGGGCGGCGTTCGCGGGCGCGGACCGAACACGGGCGGACCACGGGCGCCAGGCGGCCCCGGGGCGCTCTGACGAAGCTGCACCTGGCGGCGACCGTGCAGGCGGCCGCGCCGCATCAGCGGGCCCGGGGGCGGTCGGGGCCGGGGCTGGTCGTACGGCGGGACGATCTGCGGCAGGCGACCCGGGAAGGGCGCGAGGGGAACCTCGTGCTGTTCGTGGTGGACGCCTCGGGGTCGATGGCGGCTCGGCAGCGGATGAGTGCCGTGAAGGGGGCCGTGCTGTCGCTGCTGCTGGATGCGTATCAGCGGCGGGACAAGGTGGGGCTGGTGACGTTCCGCGGGTCGGCGGCCGATGTCGCCCTGCCGCCGACCTCCTCCGTGGACGCGGCGGCCGTACGGCTGGAGTCGCTGCCGACGGGCGGTCGGACGCCGCTCGCGGCCGGGCTGCTCAAGGCGCACGACGTGCTGCGGGTGGAGCGGTTGCGGGATCCGGCGCGGCGGGCGCTCGTCGTGGTCGTGACCGACGGGCGGGCCACCGGCGGCCCGGAACCGGTCGCGCTCGCCGGGCGGGCGGCCCGGCTGTTCGCCGCAGACGGGACCGCCTCCGTGGTCGTCGACTGCGAGTCCGGGCCGGTGCGGCTGGGGCTCGCCGGGCAGCTCGCGGGTGAACTGGGCGGTACGGCGGTGACGTTGGACGAGCTGCGGGCGGACAGCATCGCCGGGCTGGTGAAGGACGTACAGAGGAGGGCCGCGTAATGCCGCAGGGGCAGCCGAGTGTCGTACCGGACGACGGACTGACGACCCGTCAGCGACGTAACCGTCCGCTGGTCGTCGTCCACACCGGGATCGGGAAGGGCAAGTCGACCGCCGCGTTCGGGCTTGCGCTGCGGGCCTGGAACCAGGGGTGGCCGATCGGGGTGTTCCAGTTCGTCAAGTCGGCCAAGTGGAAGGTCGGCGAGGAGAACGCGCTGCGGGTGCTCGGCGCCTCCGGCGAGGGCGGGACCGTCGACTGGCACAAGATGGGCGAGGGCTGGTCCTGGGTCCAGCGGGACGCCCAGATGGACAACGAGGACAAGGCCCGGGAGGGCTGGGAGCAGGTCAAGCGGGATCTGGCCGCGGAGACGTACAAGCTGTATGTGCTCGACGAGTTCGCCTACCCGATGCACTGGGGGTGGGTCGACACCGATGAGGTCGTCGACGTGCTGCGGAATCGGCCGGGGACCCAGCATGTCGTCATCACCGGGCGGAACGCGCCCGAGAAGCTCGTCGACTTCGCCGACCTCGTGACCGACATGTCCAAGGTCAAGCACCCGATGGACGCGGGCCAGAAGGGCCAGCGGGGAATCGAGTGGTGATGTCCTCGTCCGTGTCCGTCCCTCGGCTGGTCATTGCCGCGCCGTCCTCCGGCAGCGGCAAGACCACCGTCGCCACGGGGTTGATGGCCGCGTTCGCCGCGCGGGGGCTTGCCGTGTCTCCGCACAAGGTCGGGCCGGACTACATCGACCCCGGGTATCACGCGCTCGCCACCGGGCGGGTGGGACGGAACCTCGACGCGTACCTGTGCGGGCCGGAGCTGGTCGGGCCGTTGTTCCTGCACGGGGCCCGTGGCTGCGACATCGCCGTCGTCGAGGGTGTGATGGGGATGTACGACGGGGCCGCGGGGGAGGGTGAACTGGCGTCCACCGCGCATGTGGCGAAGCTGCTCGGTGCGCCGGTGGTGCTGGTCGTGGACGCGTCGTCGCAGTCGCGGTCGGTGGCGGCGCTGGTGCACGGGTTCGTGTCGTGGGATCCGGAGGTGCGGGTCGGGGGCGTGATCCTGAACAAGGTCGCCTCGGACCGGCACGAGGAGTTGCTGCGGGACGCGTTGGACGCGGCCGGGGTGCCTGTGCTGGGGGTGCTGCGGCGGGCGGCTCAGGTGGACACGCCCTCGCGGCACTTGGGGTTGGTGCCGGTCGCCGAACGGCACGCTGCCGCGGTGGAGGCCGTGGGGGCGATGGCGGCGCAGGTCGAGCGGGGGTGCGATCTCGCGGCGCTGGCTGAGCTGGCGCGTGGTGCGGGTGCTTTGTCGTGTGCGGCTTGGGATGCGGCTGAGGCGCTGGGGGCTGCGCCCCCAGACGGGCTGAAGGTTGCTGTTGCCGGTGGACCGGCATTCACGTTCTCCTATGCCGAGCACGCCGAGCTGCTCGCCGCGGCCGGTGCCGAAGTCGTCCCCTTCGATCCCCTCCGTGACGAGCAACTGCCCGACGGTACGCGCGGGTTGGTCATCGGGGGCGGGTTCCCCGAGGTGTACGCCGCCGAGTTGTCCGCCAACGAACCCCTGCGCAAGGCCGTCGCCGCCCTCGCGGAGTCCGGCGCTCCCGTCGCCGCCGAGTGTGCCGGGCTGCTGTACCTGTCGCAGGAGCTGGACGGACAGCCCATGTGCGGGGTGCTGGATGCCACCGCCCGGATGTCCGAGCGGCTCACCCTCGGGTACCGGGACGCCGTGGCCGTCAGCGACAGTGTGCTGGCGCCCGCCGGGACCCGGATGCGGGGCCACGAGTTTCATCGGACCGTCGTCGAGCCGGGGGCGGGGGCGGCTCCCGCGTGGGGCGTGCGTGGCCCGGCGCCGCGGGTCGAAGGTTTCGTACAACAAGGTGTGCACGCGAGTTATCTGCACACGCACTGGGCGTCCGAGCCCGGTGTCGCCCGTCGGTTCGTGGAGAGGTGCCGGACGTCATGAGCAACAGCAGGCTGATCGGAGTCGGGGTGGGCCCGGGCGATCCCGAGCTGGTGACCGTCAAAGGCGTCAACGCCCTGCGCGCCGCCGATGTCGTCGTCGTGCCGGTGATGGACACCGGTGAGCGCGGGCGGGCCGAGGCCACCGTGCTGCACTACGTGCCCGCGGAGAAGGTCGTCCGGGTCGTGTTCGCCCTGAACGAGCGGACCGACCACGCGCGGCGCGAGGCCGCCTGGGACGCCGCCGGGGAGCGGGTCGCCCAGCTCCTGAACGACCACGGCAGCGTCGCCTTCGCCACCATCGGCGACCCCAACGTGTACTCGACCTTCACCTACCTCGCGCAGACCATCGCCGAGCTGGTGCCGGGGACCGTGGTGGAGACCGTGCCGGGCATCACCGCCATGCAGGACCTCGCCGCGCGCTCCGGTGCCGTGCTCACCGAAGGCACCGAGCCGCTCACCCTCGTGCCCGTCACCGCCGGGACCGCCGTGCTCAAGGACGCCCTGAACGGGCCCGGCACCGTCGTCGCCTACAAGTTCGGGCGGCAGGCCGGCGAGGTCGCCGAGGCGCTGCGCGAGACCGGGCGGATCGGCGACGCCGTGTGGGGGTCGGCGCTCGGGCTGGCGTCCGAGTCCATCCGGCCCGCCGCCGAACTCGGCGGCACTCCCCTGCCGTACCTCTCCACGCTCATCGCGCCCCCGCCGCGCGACGGCGGACGGGGCGGGAAGCTGTGACCGGCGCCGGCTCAGCCCGAGATGCCCACCACGAGCCAGATGAACGCCGCCCCGGCCACCGTGCACAGCAGCGTCGAGTGGGCGGGGTGCTCGTGGTGCGCCTCGGGGAGGATCTCGGCGGCGGCGAGGTAGAGCAGTACGCCGCCGAACAGGCCGAGATAGCCGCCGAGCACGCCCTCCGGGATGGTGACGAAGGCCGTCGAGGCCGCGCCCACGATGGGGGCCACCGCGTCCGCGAACAGCATGATCTGGGCCTTGCGGCGGGCGTTCCCGTACAGGCTCGTGATCGTGTACGTGTTGAAGCCGTCCGCGAAGTCGTGGGCCACGACGGCCAGCGCGACCGCCGTACCCATGCCGCCGCCGACCTGGAAGGCCGCGCCGATCGCCACGCCGTCCATGGCGCTGTGGCCGACCATGGCCGCGGCCGCCGTGAGGCCCACCTCGGGCGCGCGGCCGCCGTTGGTCTCCTCGCCGCCGTGCGAGGCCTGGCGGACCGCCAGCAGGCGTTCCACCAGATGGGCCAGGAGGAATCCGGCCACGAACAGCAGCAGGGCCGCCGGTACGCCGAAGACCTCGGTGCTCGCCGCCTCGACCGCCTCCGGCAGCAGATCCAGGCCGACCACACCGAGCATCAGGCCGCCGGCCAGGCCCAGGACCAGGTGGCGGCGGTCGGTCACACGCTGTGCCGTCCAGCCGCCGGCCAACGTCATCAGGAACGCGCCGAGCGCGACGAAGACCGCCATGTGCCCTTGCTATCCGATCAACCCGCCTTCGCGCACATCCGGCGGCCGCTCCCGGCGCACCCGTAAGACCTTTTGTACAGAGAGGACCGATTTGCCATGGCCGATGCCGCTGCCAATGCCTCCGGCGACGCTTCCACCGGCAAGGTGACCTTCGTCGGTGCCGGCCCCGGCGCCGCCGATCTGCTGACGTTCCGTGCCGCGCGCGCCATCGCCGAGGCCGACGTCGTGATCTGGGCCGCGAGCCTGGTCCAGGCGGAGGTCCTCGAGCATGCGCGCGAGGGCGCGGAGATCCTCGACTCGGCGACCATGTCGCTGGAGGACGTCGTCGCCGTCTACGAGCGGGCCCGGGCCGAAGGCCTGCGAGTCGCCCGTATCCACTCCGGCGACCCGGCCCTGTGGGGCGGTACGCAGGAGCAGCTCGACCGGTGTGCACGGCTCGGCATAGACACGGAGGTCGTGCCCGGGGTGTCGGCGTTCTCGGCCGTCGCGGCGCTCGCGCAGCGCGAGTTGACCATTCCCGAGGTCGCACAGTCCGTCGTTCTCACCCGGCTCGGCGGCGGCAAGACGCCGATGCCGCCCGGGGAGGAGGTGCGGGAGTTCGCCAAGCACGGCACCACCATGGCGATCTTCCTGTCCGCCGCCCGCAGCGGGCAGCTGGTGCGGGAGCTGCTGGAGGGCGGCTACCCGACCTCCACCCCGGTCGTCGTGGCGTATCAGGCGACCTGGCCTGAGGAGCTGGTCGTGCGGTGCACGGTCGGGACGCTGGAGGAGACGGTCAAGGAGCACAAGCTCTGGAAGCACACCCTCTTCCTGGTCGGCCCGGCCCTGGCCGCCGAGGGCACGCGCTCGCACCTGTACCACCCCGGCCACTTCCACGGCTACCGCAAGGCCGACCCTCAGGCCCGTCGGGCGCTGCGCGAACGGGGTGCCAGTACGTGATCACGGTCGTCGGTACGGGGACGGGCGCGCCGGTCCCCCTCGATGCGGTGGCGGGGGCCGAGCTCGTCGTGGGCGGGCGCCGACACCTGGAGGCCGTACGGCTGCCCGAGTCCGCCGAGCGGATCGTGCTCGGGCCGCTGGCGCCCGCGCTGGACGCCATCGAGGAGTACGTCGGCAAGGAGCGGCGCGTGGTCGTGCTGGCCTCCGGCGACCCCGGGTTCTTCGGGATCGTACGGGCGCTGGCGGAGCGGTTCGGCGCGGATCGTCTCGATGTCCGGCCCGGTGTCTCCTCCGTCGCCGCCGCCTTCGCCCGGCTGGGGCTGACCTGGGACGACGCGGTGGTGGTCAGCGCGCACGGGCGGGATTCGCGGACGGCGGTGAACGTGTGCCGGGCGCACCCCAAGGCCGCCGTGCTGACCGGGCCCGGCGCCGGACCTGCCGAGCTGGGCGCCGCGCTCGCCCGTACCGCGCCAGGCCGGGTCCTCGTCGTCGCCTCCGCGCTGGGCTCCGCGGAGGAGCGCCTGGAGCGGGTCTCCCCCGCCGAGGCGGCGGGCCGCGACTGGGGTACGGCGGTGAGCGTCGTCCTGTGCCTGGACGAGACACGGGCGCTCGGTCCCGTACGGACGCTCGCAGGAGCCGTACGACCCTCCGAATGGGCGCTGGACGAGGGCGAGTTCGCGCACCGCGACTCGATGATCACCAAGTTCGAGGTACGGGCCCTGGCGCTGGCCCGGCTCGGGCCGCGCACCGGCGACCTGGTGTGGGACGTCGGCTCCGGTTCCGGCTCGGTGGCCGTGGAGTGCGCGCGGCTGGGCGCCGCCGTCAGCGCGGTCGAGAGGGCCGCGGACGGGGTGGAGCGGATCCGCGCCAACGCCGTCGCGCACGGCGTCGACGTGCATGTCGTGCACGGTACGGCGCCGGAGGTGCTGTCCGAACTCGACGCTCCCGACGCCGTGTTCGTCGGGGGCGGCGGGCGCGAGCTGCCCGGCATCGTCGGCGAGTGCGCACGGCGGGCCCGGCGGACGGTCGTGGTGGCCATGGCCGCGCTGGACCGGGTGCCGGCGGTGCGCAACGCGCTCACCGGCGCCGGGTTCGACTGCGACGGGGTGCTGCTGCAGTCGTCCCGGCTCGCGCCGCTGCCGGGGGACGTGACCCGGCTGGCGGCGACCAATCCCGTATTCCTGCTGTGGGGGACCAGAACCCCCTTGTCTCACGAAGGAGTTGCTCAGTGATCGGCCTCATTTCCGCCACCGCGGCGGGGGCGGCGGCGCGCGACCGGCTGGCCGCGGCGTGGCCGGACCGCACGCGCGTGTACGAAGGTCCCGTCGGGGACGCCGTGCGTGCCGCGTTCGCGGAGTGCGAGCAGCTCGTGTGCTTCCTGGCGACGGGGGCGGTGGTACGGCTCGTGGCGCCCCTGCTGGGGGACAAGAAGAGCGACCCCGGTGTGGTGTGCGTAGACGAGGGCGGGCGGTTCGCCGTGTCCCTGGTGGGCGGGCACGGGGGCGGCGCGAACGAACTCGCCGAGCAGGTGGGTGAGTTGCTCGGTGCGCGGCCCGTGGTGACCACGGCGACGGACGCCGTCGGCATCCCCGGCCTGGACACCCTCGGTCTCCCGGTGGAGGGCGATGTCGCCGGTGTGACGCGGGCCCTGCTGGACGGGGAGCCGGTCGCGCTGGACACCGAGGTGGCGTGGCCGCTGCCGCCCCTGCCGTTCACCGCGGAAGGCACACGCACCGTCCGGTTGACGGACCGTGCGGTCGAACCCGCCGACGGTGAGGTGCTGTTGCGTCCGCCGACCCTCGTCGTCGGGGTCGGCGCGTCCAAGGGTGCCCCGGCCGACGAGGTGCTCGGGCTGGTCGAGGGCGCGTTGCGGGACGCGGGACTGTCTGCTCGTAGCGTCGCCGAGCTCGCCACCGTCGACGCCAAGCGCGAGGAGCCCGGCATCGTCGAGGCGGCCGCTCGGCTCGGGGTGCCCGTGGTGACGTACTCCGCCGAGGAGTTGGCGAAGGTCGAGGTCCCCAACCCCTCCGACGCGCCGCTCACCGCCGTGGGCACGCCGTCCGTCGCCGAGGCGTCCGCGCTCGCCCGCGGTGGTGAACTCCTCGTCCCCAAGCGGAAGTCGGAGCGTGCGGACGGGCATGCGGCGATGGCGACCTGTGCGGTCGTACGGCGGCCGGGGCGCGGGCGGCTCGCGGTGGTCGGGCTCGGGCCCGGCGCCCGCGATCTGCTCACCCCGCGCGCCGAGGCCGAACTGCGGCGCGCCTCCGTGCTCGTCGGGCTCGACCAGTACGTCGACCAGATCCGCGACCTGCTGCGGCCCGGCACCCGGATCCTGGAGTCGGGGCTCGGCGCCGAGGAGGAGCGGGCGCGGACCGCGGTCGCCGAGGCCCGCAAGGGGCGGACGGTCGCGCTGATCGGCAGCGGGGACGCCGGCGTGTACGCCATGGCCTCCCCCGCGCTCGCCGAGGCCTCCGACGACATCGACGTGATCGGTGTACCGGGCGTCACCGCCGCGCTCGCGGCCGGGGCGATCCTGGGCGCCCCGCTGGGCCACGACCATGTCTCCATCAGCCTCTCCGACCTGCACACGCCGTGGGAGGTCATCGAGCGGCGGGTGCGCGCGGCGGCCGAGGCGGACATCGTGGTCACCTTCTACAACCCCCGTTCCCGGGGCCGGGACTGGCAGCTGCCGAAGGCGCTGGCGATCCTCTCCGGACACCGGGAGCCGACGACGCCGGTCGGAGTCGTACGGAACGCGTCGCGGCCGGACGAGTCCAGTCGACTGACGACCCTGGGCACGCTGGACCCCGCGACGGTCGACATGATGACGGTCGTGACCGTGGGCAACACGGCGACCCGTGAGATCGCGGGCCGTATGGTGACGCCGCGCGGCTACCGCTGGCAGGCTGAATCGACGAGCGGCTCCGCCGCGGAGCAGCAGGCCCTGCCGAACCACCCCGTTCCACATCCCGAGGAGACATCGTGACCACCCCGCCGCCCGCCCTGCTCATCGCCGGTCATGGCACCCGGGACGAGGCCGGGGCCGAGGCTTTCCGCGACTTCGTACGGCAGTTGCAGCTCCGTCTGGACCATGTGCCGGTCGCGGGCGGCTTCATCGAGCTGTCCCCGCCGCCACTGGGCGATGCCGTCGCCGGAATGGTGGCCCGGGGCGTGCGGCGGTTCGCCGCCGTCCCGCTGATGCTGGTGTCCGCCGGGCACGCCAAGGGCGACATCCCGGCGGCGCTGGCCCGCGAGAAGGAGCGTCACCCGGGGATGTCGTACACCTACGGCCGTCCGCTGGGCCCGCACCCCGCCCTCCTGTCGGTCCTGGAGCGGCGGCTGGACGAGGCGCTGGGCGCCACCGAAGGGCGCATCCCGCTGGACCGCGCCGATGTCACCGTGCTGCTCGTCGGGCGCGGCTCGACCGACCCGGACGCCAACGCCGAGGTGCACAAGGCGGCACGGCTGCTGTGGGAGGGACGCGGTTACGCCGGTGTCGAGACGGCGTTCGTGTCGCTGGCGGCGCCGGACGTGCCGAGCGGCCTCGACCGGTGCGCGAAGCTGGGCGCGAAGCGGATCGTGGTGCTGCCGTACTTCCTGTTCACCGGGATCCTGCCGGAGCGGGTGAAGCAGCAGACCGAGGGCTGGGCGGCCGCGCACCCGGAGGTCGAGGTGCGGTCCGCGGAGGTCATCGGCCCGGAGCCGGAGCTGCTCGACCTGGTGATCGAGCGGTACGAGGAGGCGGTCAAGGGCGACCTGCGGATGAACTGCGACTCGTGCGTGTACCGGATCGCGCTGCCGGGCTTCGAGGACAAGGTCGGTCTGCCGCAGCAGCCGCACTTCCACCCCGACGACGACGGTCACCACCACCACGGACACCACCACCATGGCGCACACTCCCATGCCCACTGACGGGAACAGCGAGAGAAGGACCGAGCGCGCGCACGACCTGCGCCACCACGGTGACGTGGAGGTGCGGGACGGCGGTTCGGCACTCGTCGACCTGGCGGTGAACGTCCGCGCGGACACGCCTCCGGCCTGGCTGCGCGAACGCATCGCCGGTTCGCTCGGCTCGCTCGCGGCCTACCCGGACGGGCGGGCCGCGCGGGCCGCGGTGGCGACGCGGCACGGGCTGCCGGTGGAGCGGGTGCTGCTGACGGCGGGTGCCGCCGAGGCCTTCGTGCTGCTCGCCCGCGCCCTGAAGGTGCATCAACCGGTCGTCGTGCACCCGCAGTTCACGGAGCCGGAGGCCGCGCTGCGGGACGCCGGCCACACGGTCGACCGGGTGCTGCTGCGGGAGGAGGACGGCTTCCGGCTGGACCCGGCTGCCGTCCCCGAGGACGCCGACCTGGTCGTGATCGGCAACCCGACGAACCCGACGTCCGCCCTCCACCCGGCCGCATCCATCGCTCGACTCGCCCGCCCGGGGCGGACGTTGGTCGTGGACGAGGCGTTCATGGACGCGGTGCCGGGCGAGCGGGAGGCGCTCGCGGGGCGCACGGACGTGCCCGGCCTGGTCGTGCTGCGAAGCCTGACCAAGACCTGGGGTCTGGCCGGGCTGCGCATCGGTTACGTCCTCGCCGCCCCCGAGACGATCGCCGAGCTGGAGCGCGCCCAGCCGCTGTGGCCGGTGTCCACGCCCGCGCTGGCCGCCGCCGAGGCCTGCATGGGCCCGCAGGCGCTGGCGGAGGCGGCCCACGCGGCACACCGCATCGCCGCCGACCGGGCCCATCTCGTCGCCGGGCTCAAGGAGTTCGCCCCGGACGGCCTGCACGTGGCGGAGCCCGCCGAGGGCCCCTTCGTCCTTGTACGGCTGCCTCGTGCGGCGGCCGTACGACGGCATCTGCGGGACCTGGGCTTCGCCGTGCGGCGGGGCGACACGTTCCCGGGCCTCGACGAGGAGTGGCTGCGGCTGGCGGTGCGGGACCGGGCGACCGTCAACTCCTTCCTGCAGGCGCTGGACCAGGCCGTGACCCTGGCGTCGGCACGTCACTGACGGTGCCGTCCGGGAACCGGACCCGGACGACACCGTGGGCGACCGTGGCGCCGGCTCCCGTGAGCGGAACGTCCGGGTCGGCGCTCAGCACGACGAGGGTCACCGACAGCCCTGCCCCGTGGGCCAGTTCGAGAACGGGCGTCGCCGAGTGCTGCCCGACGGCATTGGCGCCGACGCCGCGCACGACCGCGCACTGTCGGTGACGCTTCGTCAGAACCGTCGGGTCAGCTCCGGCCGCGCCGCGCCAGCGCCACCGCTCCCCCGCCCGCCACGACCAGGGCGATCGCGCCTCCGGCGATGTACGGCGTCAGGGAGCTGCCACCCGTCTCGGCGAGGTTCTCCTCCTTGCCGGCCGCGCCCTGTGCCTTGACGTCGCCTGGGTCGCCCGAGGGGTCGGCGCTCGGGTTCGCCGCGGCGACCGCAGGGGCCTCGCAGGTCGCCTTCGCCAGGGTCAGCGTGCCCTCGACCTCGGCCACGTTGAGCTTCAACGGGTTGACGGAGACCTTGAGTTCGAGGGCGGTGGCGGCGGCCGTACGCGAGGTCGTCTGCGTCTTGGACAGGTCGAGGCGGACGTCGCCGACGCCGGGGACGTCGACGTCCGTCCTGCCGCCCGCCGTCAGGGTGACCTTCTTGCCCAGGACCGTGACCGAGCCGAGCAGGTTCGCGGAGGCGACCGGCTTCTTCCCGGCCTCACAGGTCGCCTTCGAGGTGACCTGCTCGATCTCGATGAGGGACAGCAGCGGCAGGCCGGGGACGTGCAGCCTGGCGTCGGCGAGGTTGGTGTGGCCCTCGGCCCGGGTGGCGGTGACGCTCGCGTCGGACCTTGCCACCTTCGCGTCCAGCACATTGAAGGGCTTTCCGCCGTCGACGCCGTTCAACTCGGCGGTCAGGGCGGTCTTCTGGGCACTCTGCGGTGCCTCGACCTGGTTGAGCGAGACCGTGAGCGGGACGTCCACGGTCTTGTTGAGCAGGGACACGTCGAGCCCGGTGCGCAGCACGACGGCGCTCGCACGACCGTGGTCGGTCGTCGCGTGCGCGGAGCCCGCGCCGGCCAGGGCCGCGGGACCGGCGGCCAGGGCCGTGGCCGTCGCGACGGTGGCGAGACGGCGTGCGGGCATGCGGAAGTTGTTGCCGTTCAAGGTGGGGACCCCTAAGTGGAGACTTGCTCGGGACCCGCCAAGAATTACGCACCACGGGTGAACTGGCGGCGTTCCGACGCCACTTCACCCCATCGTGCGTTCCCCGTGAACGTTTTCGAATCGCACGGCACAGGCGTTCCATGTTTTCACCGCCGCACCGCCTTTTCTTCGCGTACGGGGGTCGCCGCACCGGCGCGCGAGACGGCGCGCGCCGCGTCAACTAGCCGACGATCCGCCCGTTCAGCACGATCCGCCTCGGAGCCGCCAGCACACGTACGTCGGCCCGCGGATCGGTCTCGTACACGATGAGGTCGGCCGGTGCGCCCTCCTCCAGCCCGGGCCGTCCGAGCCACTTCCGTGCGCTCCAGGTCGTCGCCGCCAGGGCCTCGACGGGCGGGAGGCCGGCGGTGACGAGTTCCTCGACCTCGCCGGCCACCAGGCCGTGCGGGAGGTGGCCGCCCGCGTCCGTGCCGACGTACACCGGGATGCCGGCGTCGTAGGCGTTGCGGACCGTCTCGTAGCGGCGTTCGTGGAGGCGGCGCATATGGGCCGACCACTGCGGGAACTTGGCCTCGCCGCCGTCCGCGAGCTGCGGGAAGGTCGCGATGTTGACGAGGGTCGGGACGATGGCGACGCCGCGCGAGGCGAAGAGCGGGATCAGGTCGTCCGTCAGGCCGGTGGCGTGCTCGATGCAGTCGATGCCCGCCTCGACCAAGTCCTTCAGGGAGTTCTCGGCGAAGCAGTGAGCGGTGACGCGGGCGCCGAGGCGGTGGGCCTCCGCGATGGCCGCCTCGACGGCGCCGCGCGGCCAGCTGGGGGCCAGGTCGCCGAGGTCGCGGTCGATCCAGTCGCCGACGAGCTTGACCCAGCCGTCGCCGCGGCGGGCCTCCTGGGCGACGTAGGCGACGAGGTCCTCGGGCTCGATCTCGTGTGCGTAGCCGCGCATGTAGCGGCGGGTGCGGGCGATGTGCCGGCCGGCCCGGACGATCTTCGGGAGGTCCTCGCGGTCGTCGACCCAGCGGGTGTCCGAGGGTGAGCCGGCGTCGCGGATGAGGAGGGTGCCGGCCTCGCGGTCGGTGAGCGCCTGCTTCTCGGCGACGTCCTGCTCGACGGGGCCCTGCGGGCCGAGGCCGACGTGGCAGTGGGCGTCCACGAGACCGGGCAGGGCCCAGCCGTCGACGGTCGGGACGTCGCGGGCGCCGACGGGTCGGTCGTAGGAGATCCGGCCGTCGACGACCCACACCTCGTCCCGGACGTCGTCCGGTCCGACCAGGACCCGGCCCTTCACGTGCAGCATCGCGCGATCGCTCATGGACTGCACCATAACCAGCGGCTCCGGGCGTCACTGCTGCCAGGGCGGCGGTCCCTCGAAGGCAAGCATGTGCACGTCGAAGAGGACCGCGGCCTCGACGCCGAGCGCCGGTCCGGCCTGTCGGGCGACCCAGGTCAGGAAGGGGCGGGGCTCGAAGCTCTGTGCCCCGAGGCCCTTGGTGTACTCGGCGTGGGCGGCCAGGGAGGCGATGCCCCGCTCCAGCGGCTCGCCCGTGACGTCCACGCCGTGGGTGGGCCGGTCGGCGCCCGCGACACACACGAAGCGGATGCCGCCCCAGGGTTCGAGGCCCTCGTCGGCGAGTTCCGGGAAGATCCACCGGTTGCCGGCGTCCCGAGCCGCATCGAGTGCGGCGAGGCCCACGACCCGGTGGTCCGCCTGGTTGACCACTCCCGCGATCATCCGCACGGTGTACGCGCCCGTCACCAGGACGTCGGGCCGGTGCCGCCGGATCGCCCGCACGATGTCGCGGCGCAGGGGCGGGCCGTACTCGACGACTCCGTCGCGGTGGTCGAGGAACTCGACCTCCGCCACGCCCACTTCACGGGCCCCCGCCCGCTCCTCCGCCTCGCGCAGGGGTCCCGCCTCGTCCGGGTGCAGTCCGTCGATGCCCGCCTCGCCGCGCGTGACCAGCAGATACGTGACCTGCTTGCCCTGGGCCGTCCAGCGGGCGACGACGGACGCCGTGCCGTACTCGATGTCATCGGGGTGAGCCGCCACGGCGAGACATCGTTCCCAGTCCTCCGGGAGCAGCGGGAGCGGGGCGGTGGCTCCGAAGCCGGCGTGGTCGTCGAGAGTCGTCATGCCCCGAATGATGGCGGTTCGGACGCTGCGGGAAACAGAGGAACGTATGTCTCCTTTTCGCGCCCTCCTCAGCCGCCGTCGCTCACCCGGTCCGAGGCCTCCTCCACGTCCGCCATCGCCGGGTCGAGGAGGCGCGAGAGGAAGTGGCGGGTGCGTTCGTGACTCGGGTTGCCGATCACCTGCGCCGGTGAGCCGTCCTCGACGACGATCCCGCCGTCCATGAAGACCACCCGGTCGGCGACCTCCCTCGCGAAGGTCATCTCGTGGGTGACGACCATCATCGTCATGCCCTCGCGGGCGAGCATCCGCATGACCGCGAGGACGTCCCCGACCAGCTCGGGGTCGAGGGCCGAGGTCGGCTCGTCGAAGAGCATCACCTCGGGGCCCATCGACAGCGAGCGTGCGATCGCGACGCGCTGCTGCTGGCCGCCGGAGAGGGAGGCGGGGTAGGCGTCCGCCTTCTCCGAGAGGCCCACCCGTTCGAGGTTCTCGGCGGCCACCTTCGCCGCGGCCGCCTTGCCCCGCTTGAGGACGCGGCGCTGCGGCAGCGTGAGGTTCTCGGTCACCGTGAGGTGCGGGAAGAGGTTGAACTGCTGGAAGACCATGCCGATACGGCGGCGTACGGCGTCGATGTCGACGTCGGGATCGGTGAGTTCGGTGCCGCCGACGAGGACCTGGCCCTTGGTGGGCTCTTCGAGGAGGTTCACACACCGCAGCAGGGTCGACTTGCCGGAGCCGGACGGGCCGATGACGCAGACGACCTCGCCCTGGTTGATCTCCAGGTCGATGCCGCGCAGGACCTCGTTGTCACCGAACGACTTGTGCAGACCGCGCACTTCGATTTCCGGACGGCTCATTTCACGGCCTCCTGGGCCTTCGCCTCCATACGGCGTACGACGAAGCCGAGCGGGATGGTCACCAGCAGGTAGCACAGGCCGGCGACCAGGATCGGCGTGGAGTTGGCGGTCGTGCTGGCCAGGTCGCGGCCGTACTTGGACAGTTCGCGCTCCTCCAGGGTGACGCCGAGGAGCAGGACCAGGGAGGAGTCCTTGAAGAGGATCACGAACTCGTTGGTCAGCGGCGGGAGGATGATCCGGAACGCCTGCGGGATGATGATGGAGACCATGGCGCGGGCGGGCGAGAAGCCCAGCGAACGCGCCGCCTCCATCTGCCCCTTGGGCACCGCCTGGATGCCCGCGCGGAACGTCTCCGCCAGGTACGCGGCCCCGACCAGGCCGAGGGCGATGGCGGCCTTGCCGTACGTGCCGCCGACGATCTCCGTGCCCGGGAAGGCCAGCGGGACCGCCACGCCGATGAAGATGAAGATCAGCAGGGCGGGCAGGCCGCGGAAGATCTCGATGTAGACGCCGGCCACCCAGCGGTACGGGGCGACCGACGACAGCCGCATCAGCGCGACCACCAGGCCCAGCACGAGGGCGAAGACGAACCCGGACACGGTGTAGAGCACGGTGTTCTTCAGCGCCAGTGTGATGACGTCGGGGAACATCTGCTTGGCGATGCTCCACTGCGCGAACTGGTTCTTCAGCCGCCCCCAGTCGGCGCCGACCGCGAACGCGATCACGGCGGCGACGAAGACGACGTACTGGACGCCGCGCGACAGGCGCTGCTTCTGACGCCGGGTCAGGCCCTTTTTACGAGGCTGGAGTTGTACGTCCGTATCGGCCATGGGTCAGGAGGCGGACGGGGAGGCGGCGGAGGTGTCGTAGGGGCCGATCCACTTCTCGTACAGCTTCTTGTACGTGCCGTCGGCCTTCGCGTCCTTGATCGCCTTGTTGATGGCGGCGAGGAGCTTGGTGTTGCCCTTCTTGACCGTGAAGCCGTACTGCTCACCGGTGTTGATGTTGTCGGCGAGCTTGAGGGCGGCGGCGTTGGCCTTGTCCTTCAACCAGCCCTGGACGACCGGGTAGTCGATGACGACGGCCTTGACCTGGCCGGTGCGCAGGCCGTTGAGGACCGCGTCGGAGGACTCGAAGGAGACCGGGTCGAAGCCCTGGCTCTTGGCGTAGTCCTCGCCGGTGGTCTGCGCCTGGGCGCCGAGCTTGACCTTCTTGGCCTTGGCGTCGGCGAGGGACGTGACGCCGGCGTTCTTGTCGACCAGCAGGGCCTGCGTGGCGTCGAAGTACGGGTCGGAGAAGTCGACGTTCTTCTTGCGCTCGGCGGTGATGGTCATGCCGGCCGCGGCCAGGTCGCACTCGCCGGAGTTGAGGAAGGCGCCGGTCTTGAAGTTCTCGAAGGGCGTGTCGAGGATCTGCTGCTTCACACCGAGGTCCCCCGCGACCAGGTCGATCAGTGAGACGTCGAAGCCCTGCACCTTGCCGTCGATCTCCGACTGGAAGGGCGGGTACGGCAGGTGGGTGCAGGTGGTGAGCTGTCCGGCCTTGACGAGCTCGACCCCGTCGGCGGCGGTCTTGCTCCCGCTGCCGCCGTTGTCGCTCGACGTGCAGGCAGCCACGAGCACCAGCCCGGCCGTCGCGGTGGTGGCGGCCAGAATGCGGGTCCGGCGCCCGGAGAACGTCTTCACGGGGTGGCCTCCTGTGTGGGAACTGTGGGTTCCGATTATAAGGAGAAGTTTGGGTCTCTCAAATCAAACCGATGGTTGCGGGGCTGTCCGGCCTAAGAAGTCGTAAGTGGAGGGAGGGGCACAAGTGGGGCACGAGTGGTGGATACCCTCGACCGGGTCGACCACTCGTGACTGAAGAGAGCAGCGCCGTGACCCACGCCTTCCTCGATCTGCCCCCGCTGAGCGCCGCGCACTTCGCCTCGATCGAGGACCGGGTGGCGCGGTTGCTCGGCACCGGGCAGGACGTCGTGATCATGCAGGGCGAGGCGCTGCTGCCGCTGGAGGGGGCGATCCGCTCGGCCGCCGGGCCGGGGACCGTGGCGCTGAACGTCGTCACCGGTCCGTACGGGCAGACCTTCGGGAACTGGCTGCGGGACTGCGGGGCGACGGTGATCGACCTTGCCGTGCCCTTCCACACTGCGGTCACCGCCGAGCAGATCCGGGAGGCGTTCACCGAACACCCGGAGATCGACTTCGTGTCGCTGGTGCACGCCGAGGCGGCGACCGGCAACACCAACCCGGTCGCGGAGATCGGCGAGGTGGTGCGGTCGCACGGGGCGCTGTTCTACCTGGACGCGGTGGCGTCGATCGGGGCGGAGCCGGTGCTGCCGGACGCGTGGGGTGTGGACCTGTGCGTCATCGGGGCGCAGAAGGCGATGGGCGGGCCCGCCGGGGTGTCGGCGGTGTCGGTGAGCGAGCGGGCGTGGGCGCGGATGGCGGCGAATCCGGGGGCGCCACGGCGGTCGTATCTCTCGCTCCTCGACTGGAAGGAGCGGTGGGTCGACGGCGGCCGCAAGGCGCTGCTGCATGCGCCGGCACAGCTGGAGATGCTGGCGCTGGAGGCGTGTGTGGAGCGCATCGAGGCGGTGGGACTGGACGCCGTGATGGCCCGGCACGCGTCGGCAGCGGCGGCGACCCGGGCGGGGGCGGTGGCTCTGGGCGGGGGTCTGGAGCCGTATGTGTACGAGGCCTCGGAGGCGGCACCCGTCGCCACGACACTGAGGGCGCCGGCCGGGGTGGTCGCGTCGGAACTGGTGGCTCGGGCGCTGGAGTCGGACCCTACGCTGCCGCTGGCCGCAGGCGGGGGAGCCTTGGCCAAGGAGATGATCCGGGTCAATCACTACGGAGTGGATGCGACGGCGGCGGTCGTGCAGGGGTGCCTGGCGGCGCTGGGAGCCGCGCTGGCGGAGAAGGGCCTGACGGTGGATCCGGAGGGTGCCCGGCAGGCCGTGGAGGACGGCACACGCCGGATGACGTGATCCCGCACTGCCCCCTCAACTCCCGTGCCATGCTCGCCCCATGACCACCAACGCGCCCCAGACCCTTCCCGACGGACGGCCCATCCCGCTTCTCACCGGCGACGAGCGGCCCATGCTCGACAGTTGGCTGGAGTTTCATCGGGCCACCCTGGCCCTGAAGTGCGCGGAGCTGGACGACGCGCAGGTGCGGACCCCGGCCGCCGAACCCTCGGCGCTCACGCTGCTCGGGCTGGTGCAGCACCTCGCCGAGGTCGAGCGGAACTGGTTCCAGCGCGTGGTCGCCGGGCTCGACGTGCCGCCGGTGTACGGCGAGGAGAGCGGGTACGTGCTCGACCCCGCCCGGGGGCTCGACGAGGCGCTGGACGTGTGGCGGCGGGAGATCGCGCGCGGGCGGGAGCTGTGCGCCGGGCGGTCGCTGGACTACACCGGGCGGATCGCCGACGGGAACATGGCCGGGCTGGAGGTCAGTCTCCGGTGGGTGCTGATCCACATGATCGAGGAGTACGCCCGGCACAACGGCCACGCGGACATCCTGCGGGAGCGTATCGACGGAGTTACCGGCGCCTAATTAAAAGGGCTACTCGTAGCATAACTCCGGGTGTAAATTCGTAATTCAATTCGGCGCAGCTTCCCGTATCCTTCTGCCCGCTTTTCCCCGACCTAAACGCAAAGATTCTGCGAACGCCAATCGGGGGAATTCGGGCAGATCTCGTGGGGGTTACATGCCTGTGACGCGTTACACATCACCGTCTATTTGCCCCGGATTTTCCGGACAATACCCAGCATAACCACTGCACCTTGCGCGATCGCCCGCGCCCGCGTGATAACACACGACCCAGCCGTTCGTAACCCCCACCGGCGATGCAATTTTGAATTTCCCTCGGTAAATTCAATCCGCATGACTGCCGCACAAGCAGATCTGCACATCGACCGTCCGCAGGTCGCGGACGGAGCCGCGTTGTGGCGGATTGCCAAGGACTCGAAGGCCCTCGACCTGAACTCGTCGTACAGCTATCTGCTGTGGTGTCGCGACTTCGCCGCCACCTCGGCCGTGGCCCGCGACGGGCACGGGGAACCGGTCGGCTTCGTCACCGGGTACGTGCGGCCGGACCGTCCGCGCACCCTGCTCGTCTGGCAGGTGGCGGTGGACGAGGCGTTCCGCGGACGCGGGCTCGCCGGCGCGCTGCTCGACGGAGTGGTCGCGCGGGCCGGTGCCGCGCACCGGATCACCGCCGTCGAGACCACCATCACGCCGGGCAACACCGGCTCCGAGCGCCTGTTCGCCTCGTTCGCCGAGCGGCACGGCGCCCTCGTGGAGCGCGAGGTGCTGTTCGACACGGGCCTGTTCCCGGACGGGCCGCACGACCCCGAAGTCCTGTACCGCATCGGTCCCCTCTCCCTCTGACCACCCCCCACGGACCACCTCCACTGACGACCCCCCGCACTCCCCCACGCAACGAGGAGCGATTCGTCGTGACCATCACCCAGCCCGACCTCAGCGTCTTCGAGACACTCGAGTCCGAGGTGCGCAGCTACTGCCGCGGCTGGCCCACCGTCTTCGACCGTGCGCACGGCAGCCGCATGTACGACGAGGACGGCCATGAGTACCTGGACTTCTTCGCCGGGGCCGGCTCCCTGAACTACGGGCACAACAACCCCGTCCTGAAACGGGCGTTGATCGATTACCTGGAGCGGGACGGCGTCACGCACGGGCTCGACATGTCGACCACCGCCAAGCGTTCCTTCCTGCAGACCTTCCAGGACCTGGTGCTGCGGCCGCGCGACCTGCCGTACAAGGTCATGTTCCCGGGGCCGACCGGCACCAACGCCGTGGAGTCCGCGCTGAAGCTGGCGCGGAAGGTGAAGGGGCGCGAGGCCATCGTGTCGTTCACCAACGCCTTCCACGGGATGTCGCTCGGGTCGCTGGCCGTGACCGGCAACGCCTTCAAGCGGGCCGGCGCCGGGATTCCGCTCGTGCACGGCACACCCATGCCGTTCGACAACTACTTCGAGGGCACGGTCCCCGACTTCCTGTGGTTCGAGCGGCTCCTGGAGGACCAGGGGTCCGGGCTCAACAAGCCGGCCGCCGTGATCGTCGAGACCGTGCAGGGCGAGGGCGGCATCAATGTCGCGCGGCCCGAGTGGCTGCGGGCGCTGGCCGACCTGTGCGAGCGGCAGGACATGCTGCTGATCGTCGACGACATCCAGATGGGCTGCGGGCGGACCGGTGCCTTCTTCTCCTTCGAGGAGGCGGGCATCACCCCGGACATCGTCACCGTGTCGAAGTCCATCAGCGGCTACGGACTGCCCATGTCCCTCTGCCTGTTCAAGCCCGAGCTGGACATCTGGGAGCCGGGCGAGCACAACGGCACCTTCCGCGGCAACAACCCCGCCTTCGTCACGGCCACCGCGGCCCTGGAGGCGTACTGGGCGGACGGGTCCGCGATGGAGAAGCAGACCCGGGCGCGCGGCGAGCAGATCGAGGAGGCGCTCGCCGCCGTCGCCGAGGAGAACCGCGCCGCCGTCAAGGAGTACCGCGGCCGCGGGCTCGTGTGGGGCATGGAGTTCCACGACAAGGAGCGGGCCGGGCGGATCGCGTCGCGCGCCTTCGAACTCGGTCTGCTCATCGAGACGTCGGGCCCCGAGAGCGAGGTCGTGAAGCTGCTTCCGGCGCTCACGGTCACCGCCGACGAGCTCGACGAGGGGCTGAGCGTCCTCGCCCGCTCCGTACGCGAGACCGCCTGAACCACCCCCGGAACACACGTAGTCGGCACCATCTAGGAGGCATCGCAGCACCGTGATCGTCCGTTCGTTCAAGGAGATCGAAGGCACCGACCGGCACGTGAAATCGGCGTCCGGCACCTGGGAGAGCAAACGCATCGTCCTCGCCAAGGAGAGGGTCGGCTTCTCCCTGCACGAGACGGTCCTGTACGCGGGTACGGAGACGTCGATGTGGTACGCGAACCACATCGAGGCCGTCGTGTGCGTCGAGGGCGAGGCCGAGCTCACCGATGACGAGACCGGGCAGAAGTACACGATCACGCCCGGGACGATGTACCTCCTCGACGGGCACGAGCGGCACACGATGCGGATCAAGGAGGACTTCCGCTGCATCTGCGTCTTCAACCCGCCCGTGACCGGACGGGAGGACCACGACGCCAACGGCGTCTATCCGCTGCTCACCGAGCCCGAGGAGGTGTGACATCACATGACTGCCACCACCGGCATCACTGATCTCTATCCCAGCCGCGGCGCCACCGAGGTGTCCGTCCCTCGCCAGGACCCCGTCGTGTGGGGCTCCCCCGACACGCCGGGTCCGATCCCGGCCGTCGACCTGCAGTCGTTCGAGCGCGACGGTTTCCTGGCGATCGACCAGCTGATCGGGCCCGACGAAGTCCCGCTCTACCACCGGGAGTTGGAGCGCCTCGTCAGCGACCCGGCGATCCGGGCCGACGAGCGCTCCATCGTCGAGCCGAAGTCCAAGGAGATCCGCTCCGTCTTCGAAGTGCACAAGATCAGCGAGGTGTTCGCGAACCTGGTGCGCGACGAGCGGGTCGTGGGCCGGGCGCGGCAGATCCTCGGCTCGGACGTGTACGTCCACCAGTCGCGGATCAACGTCAAGCCGGGCTTCGGGGCCAGCGGCTTCTACTGGCACTCGGACTTCGAGACCTGGCACGCCGAGGACGGCCTGCCCAACATGCGCACGGTGTCCGTCTCGATCGCACTGACCGAGAACTACGACACCAACGGCGGCCTCATGATCATGCCGGGGTCGCACCGCACGTTCCTGGGCTGCGCCGGCGCCACGCCCAAGGACAACTACAAGCAGTCGCTGCAGATGCAGGACGCGGGCACGCCCTCGGACGAGGCCCTGACCAAGATGGCGAGCGAGTACGGCATCAAGCTCTTCACGGGCAGGGCCGGTTCGGCGACCTGGTTCGACTGCAACTGCATGCACGGCTCCGGCGACAACATCACGCCGTTCCCGCGCAGCAACGTCTTCATCGTGTTCAACAGTGTGGAGAACAAGGCCGTGGAGCCGTTCGCGGCGCCGATCCGGCGGCCCGAGTTCATCGGGGCGCGGGACTTCACACCGGTGAAGTGAACAGGCACTGAGAGAGCGGGCGGCGTCACAGGCCCCATGGCTTCACAGCCAGGCCAGTGACGCCGCCCTTTCCAGTACGTTCCTTGCGGCGCCCTCGTCGCCCGAGGTGCCGCGCGGCACCTCCTCCGGTGTGTACCGGCCGCCGACGAGGAGGCAGAAGTCGACCGGGTCCAGGGCGAGTTCGGCCCGTACGGGTTCGTCCTCCGAGCCCAGCACCCACTGCGGGCCGCCGTCGATCGCGAACAGCACCGGCGGTGCGGCGGGGCCGAGCGCGAGGCCGAGGATGCGGGCGGCCAGGCGGACCAGCTGCCCCAGGTGCTCGGCGGGCGGCGGCGGGACGGCGAGGCCCAGGGCGCGGCCGATGTCGTCGGTGTGGATCCACACCTCGAAGGCGCGCACCACGAAGTGGTCGGCGACGGGCAGCCGTACGCCCATCAACGTCGTTGCCGTGGCCGCCAGTTGGGGGTCGCGGGCCTCGGGCGAGGCGAGCAGGGCGGCGGCCTGTGCGGACCAGTCGGCGACCGTCTCCTCGGGACTGCGGCCGTGCTCGTGCTCGATGACGTCGGCGCTACGGCGGTTCCAGGCGTCCTCCCAGCTCGCGCCCTCCGGCACCGGAGAGGCCGGCAGCCGCGCCGCGATGCCCAGCCGCCCGGCGAGGGGCTCGTCGGCGGCGAGCAGGTGGGCGAGGGTCGCGTGCACGTCCCAGTCGTGCACGACCGGGGTGCCCCAGCGGCCGTCGGCCTCGGGCAGCAGCGCCTTGAGCCCGGCGACGGCGGCGGCGTAGGGCGCGGCATGCGCGGCGACACCGGGCACGGCCGGGCGGGCGCGCAGGGCGAAGGACACGATGTCGGGCGTGGGGCGCGCGTGCGCACCGTTCGACGCCGGTCCGTCCAGGAGCCGTACGGTCTCCCGGAGCCGTTCCGCCTCCGCCGCGCAGGCCTCGCACTCGGCGAGGTGTCCGGGGACCGTCCGTCCCTCGGCCGGCGGGAGCGCGCCGAAGGCCCACGCGGCCAGCAGGTCGCGCACGCCGTCGTGGTTGTCGGTCACCGCACACCTCGCTTCCCTGCCGCACACCCTGCCGCCATCATGCGCCCCTTTCCAGCGCCGGGTCGGGCGGGTCGGCCAAAGACTCTGCCAAGGTGCGTAAAGCCGTACGCAAGCGGGTCTTGGCGGTGCCCTCGGGGATGCCGAGTTCCACGGCGGCCTGCCGGTAGGTGCGGCCCGCGAAGTAGGCGAGGTGCACCACCTCCCGCTGAGGCTGCGGGAGTTCGGCGAGGGCGCTGTGCAGCAGGAGGGAGCGTTCGCGGTCGACGACCGTCTCGTCCGGACCCGGGGCGGCGTCCGGGATGGCGTGCAGTGCGGAGTCGTCGGCGCGGGCGTCCTTGCGGTGCCGGGCCTCGCTGCGCACCCAGTCCACGGCCCGCCGGTGGGCGAGCATGGACAGCCAGGTGCGCAGGCTGCCGCGGTCCGCGTCGAAGGCGTACGGCCTGCTCCACAGCTGGGCGAAGACCTCCTGCGCCACGTCCTCGGCGGCGGCCGGGCTGTGCGTGACCCGCACGGCGACCGCCCGCACCAGCCCGCCGTACGCCGCGTACGCCTCGGCCAGCGCGGACTCGTCCCCGTAGACCAGCCGCCTGTGCAGCTCCGCATCGGAAAGCTGTACGGACGTATCGCCCGTGAACTCCACCGGCACCACCACCCCTGGTGCCCTTCCTAGCGTCCCAGAGAGGCCCGCGCCAGTGGTTCAGGAAGACAGGACGTCGAGCAGGCGTTCGACGTCGGCGGGTGTGTTGTACAGGTGGAAGGAGGCCCGCAGGTTGCCGGCGCGGTCGGAGAGTTCGATGCCCGCCCTGCTCAGCTCGGGCTGGCGGTGGCCGAGGCCGGGCACGGAGACGATCGCCGAGCCGGGTGCGGGCAGGGGTTCGTGGCCGAGGTCGCGCAGACCGGTGCGGAAGCGGTCGGCGAGGGCGAGGTCGTGGGTGCCTACGGCGTCCACGCCGAGTTCCTCGATCAGGGCGAGGGAGTGGCGCACTCCGGCGTACGCGAACAGGCTCGGGCTGATGTCGAACCGCCGTGCGGAGTGGGCCAGTTCCTGGATCGGGCCGTAGCAGCTCTCCCAGGGGTTCTCGCCCGCGAACCAGCCGGCCAGGATCGGCGTCAGCCCGCCGAGGTCCTCCGGGACGACGAGGAAGGTCGCGCCGTGCGGGCCGATCAGCCACTTGAAGCCGGTGGAGAGGGTGAAGTCGTAGGCGTCGCCGTCCATCTCCAGCCAGCCGGCGGCCTGGGAGAAGTCGACGTAGGTGCGCGCCCCGTGCGCCCGGGCCGCCTCCCTGAGCGCGGGGAGGTCGGCGATCCGGCCGTCCGCGGACTGCGCGGCGCTGACCGCGACGAGCGCGGTGCCCGGCCGGACGGCGTCGGCGATCCGCTCCAGCGGCACGGCCCGCACCTTGAGGTCGCCGCGGGCGTGGAAGGGGTTCACGACGGAGGTGAAGTCGCCCTCGGCGGTGAGGACTTCGGCACCGGCGGGCAGCGATGCGGCCACCACCCCGGCGTACGTGGCGGCGGAGGAACCCGCCGCCACCCGGGCCACCGGGACGCCGGCCAGTCGCGCGAAGGAGGCGCGGGCGGCCTCCACGTCCGCGAACAGCGGGTCGAGCGGCCGGCCCTCGGCCTGGATCCGCACGGCTTCATGGAGGGCTGCCACGGTACGGGCCGGCAGCAGCCCGCAGCTCGCGGTGTTCAGGTAGGTGTTCTTCGGGGCGAACTCGGCACGGACGAGGCTCTCGAAGGTCGTCTCCATGGGTCCACTGTGGGCCCGGGGAACCTCATAGTCCATTGCCGATTTTTACGTGGTTTCACTAAGCGGCACTTATAGATCGCCCCCTACCTGCGGCTTTACTGCTGCGGCACCGCGCACCCGTCGGGACCGCACGCCTCGGCGTCCGCCTGGTCGAGCAGCTGCAGCGGCGAGCGCTCGCCCCACGCCTGGGTCAGGGCCTGGGCGAACACCTCGGCGGGCTGGGCGCCGGAGACGCCGTACTTGCGGTCGAGGACGAAGAAGGGCACGCCGTTCGCACCGAGCTGGGCGGCCTCGCGCTCGTCGGCGCGGACCTCGTCGGCGTAGGCGGTGGGGTCGGCGAGGACCCTGCGGACGTCGTCCGCGTCCAGCCCGGCGGCGACGGCGAGATCCACCAGCCGCTCGTCGCCCTCGCTGAACAGTGACCGCTCCTCGGCGAAGTTCGCCTTGTACAGGCTCTGGATCAGCTCGTCCTGCCGGCCCTGCTCCTTGGCGAGGTGCAGCAGGCGGTGCATGTCGAACGTGTTGCCGTGGTCGCGGCCGCGGGTGCGGTACTCCAGGCCCTCGGCGGCGGCCTGCGCGCCCAGGTTCTCCTCGCCCGCCTGCGCCTGCGCCTCGCTCATGCCGTACTTCTTGGTGAGCATGGTGATCACCGGCTGGATGTCGCCCTTGGCGCGGCCCGGGTCCAGCTCGAAGGAGCGGTGCACCACCTCGACCTGGTCGCGGTGCGGGAAGGCGTCGAGTGCCTTCTCGAAGCGGGCCTTGCCTACGTAGCACCAGGGGCACGCTATGTCCGACCAGATCTCGACCTTCATGTTCTCTCCAGCTCGTACGGGTACGGAGACACCCTCCGCCGAGTGGATGAACGTTCAAGCAGAGGCGATCATTCCCTCGGCACGGAGTAGCGCAGGAAGAGGTGGTGGTCGCCCTCGGCCGGCGGGTTCTCCGGGTCCGCGCGCCAGCCCTGGCGGGCGTAGAAGGCCTGGGCGCGTTCGTTGTCGACGTGCACGTCGAGGACGGCGGTACGCCTTCCGTCGGCGCGCCACTGCTCGACGCAGGCGGAGTGCAGGGCCGTACCGATGCCGGCGCGCCACTGGTCGGGGTCGACGTGGAACTGGAAGAGCTTGACCGTTTCTGCGGAGGCGTCCTCCGGGGTGCGGAAGGAGGCGATGCCGACCAGGCGGGAGTCGCGGACGGCGCACAGGACATGGCCGTCGGGGCGCTCGATGGCCTCGCGCCAGCGGGCCCGCCAGTCGTGGCCGTCCTCCGGGAGGCCGTCGGGGTAGTAGGTCGACCGGGCGCGGGTGTGCAGTCGGGCGACGGCCTCGGCCTCCACGGGCAGGGCGGTTCTGATCACTACGGTGTCGACGGTCCGGTTCGTTCTGATCATGCAGCGGAGGACGAGTCCGCGGGGGCCGTGGTTCCCAGCCGGCTGAACTGCGCCCGGTAGGCGCTCGGCGTCAGACCGGTCCGGCGCACCACATGGGTCCGCAGGGAGTCGGCCGTACCGAGGCCGCAGGCGCGGGCCACCTGGTCCATGGGGAGGGTGGTGGTCTCCAGGAGTTCCTTGGCGCGCTCGATGCGCTGATGGAGCAGCCACTGCAGGGGGCTGACCCCGCTCTCGGCATGGAAGCGGCGGGTGAGGGTGCGCACGGAGACGCCCGCGTGGCGGGCCAGGTCGGTGAGGGTGAGGGGCTTGTCGAGGTTGCGCATGGCCCAGCCGCGGGTGTCGGCGCAGGCGGTGCCGCGTTCGGGCGGCAGCGGGGTGTGGGTGAACTGGGTCTGGCCGCCCGGCCGTACGGGCGCGACCAGGGTGAGGCGGGCGACCTCGTTGGCGACGGCGGCGCCGTAGTCGGTGCGGATGATGTGCAGGCACAGGTCGATGCCGGCGGCGTATCCGGAGGCGGTGACGAACGGGCCGTCCTGCACGTACAGCACGTCTCCGCGCAGGTCGACCTGCGGGTACCGTCTGCGCAGCTCCTCGGCGTGCGCCCAGTACGTCGTGGCCCTGCGGCCCTCGAGCAGGCCCGCCTCGGCGAGCTGGAAGGCGCCGGTGCACAGGGAGGCGATGCGCTTGCCGTCGGCGGCCGCCTCCTTGACGGCGGCCACGATCCGCGGTTCCGGTTCGTAGGGCGCGCCGGTGCCGGCGACGACCACCGTGTCCGCCCCGCGCAGGGCGTCGAGGCCGTCGCGCACATACAGCTCGAGACCGCCGGAGGTGGGCACCGGCCCCGGCTCGGCGGCACAGACGACCACCTCGTACCCGGGCCGCCCGTCCACCTCGACCTTGCCGAAGAGCAGCTCCGGAATGGCGAGGTTGAACATCGAGACGGGCGAGGGCGCGATGACGGCGATGCGGTGCGGTGTCCGCTTCCTCGGCATGGCCAGAACCTCCGGGAGTATGGCATTCAGGCCACTACTGTACGACGCCGCGGATCCGCAGCATGGACGCATGACGACGAACCAGACGGTCACCGGCGATGAACTCGCCACCCACGGGCGGGAGTCGGGACCCGATCGGTCCTCCCCCGCGCTCACCCTCACCGCCGCTCTCCTCGGCTTCGCACTGATCTGCCTCGACGCGTCCGTGGTGAACGTGGCCCTGCCGGCGATCGGCGACTCCCTCGGCGCCGGGATGTCCGGTCTGCAGTGGGTGGTGGACGCGTACACCCTGCCCTTCGCCGCGCTGATGCTCTCCACCGGTGCCTTCTCGGACCGGGCGGGGGCGAGCCGCGCGTTCGCGATCGGCGCGGCGGTCTTCGCGCTCGCCTCGGCGGCCTGCGGTCTGGCGCCGAACCTGCCGCTCCTGATCGGGGCGCGGGTGGCGCAGGGCGTGGCGGCGGCCGTCGTCCTGCCGGCCTCGCTGTCGCTGGTGCGGCAGGCGTTCCCGGAACCGGCGCGGCGGGCGCGGGCGGTGGCCACGTGGGCGGCCGGCGGTTCGGTGGCGGTGGCGCTGGGGCCGGTGGCGGGCGGTCTGCTGACGACGGCCTGGGACTGGCGGGGGATCTTCTTCGTCAATCTGCCGGTGGGGGCGCTGATCCTGGCGCTGCTCGTACGGGCACCGCGGTCGCAGCGGCGGCCCGCGCCGCTGGATGTGCCGGGGCAGGTTTTCGCGACGGTCGCTCTGACTGCCCTGACCTTCGCGGTGATCGAGGGCGGTACGGCGGGGTGGGTGGCGGCGGGAGTCGCCGTCGTCGCGGCCGTCGCGTTCTTCCAGGTCGAGGCGCGCAGTCCCCATCCGGTCGTCCCGCTCGGGCTGTTCCGCAACCGGACGGTCGCGGTGGCGGTCGCGGCGGGGGCGGCGGTGAGTGTGGCCTTCTACAGCGTGGTGTTCGTCTTCTCGCTGTTCTTCCAGCAGGTCCAGGGGCTGTCGGCGCTGCGGGCCGGGCTGGCGTTCCTGCCCATGACGGGACTGATCGCGGTGACGAACGTCGCGGCGGGCAAGCTGGCGGGGCGGTACGGGGCGAAGGTGCCGATGCTGGTGGGGCAGGCGTTGGCCGTCGTGGGACTGCTCGTGCTGTTGTACGTCGGTGCCGGGACGCCTCCGGCCGGGGTGGCCGTGCTGCTGGTGCCGTTGGCGCTGGGGTGTGCGTTGACGGTGCCGCCGCTGACGGCCGCGATGATGGATGCGGTGCCCGTGGAGCGGGCGGGGTTGGCGGCGGGGGTGCTGAACGCTGCGCGGCAGGTGGCCGGGGGGTTGGGGATTGCGGTGTTCGGGGCGTTGGTCTCCGACGGGTTCGCGGGTGGGATGCGGATGGCGTTGGCGATCAGCGCGGGGTTGCTGGCGGTGACGGGTGCGGCCACGTCTCGACTGCGGTGAGGGAAATCAGCTGCCGTCTCTCAGATCGGCGGGCCAGCTGTCGCGGAACTCCATGTGGTCGTACGTCACCACGCAGCCCTCGCCCATCGGGGACTGCGTCATGAAGCCGACCAGGGCCGCGTCGGACTCCTTCTCTCCGGCCAGGGTGAAGAGGCGGACGAAGGTCCAGCGTTTGCCGTCGCGGGAGGCGTGGAAGGCGAAGGCGCGGCCGGTGCGGCTCACCCGGAGCCAGACCGAACTGCCTTCCACCGTGAAGGAGTTGGCGTCGTCGGAGTGTCCCCGGGTGACCACCGTGCAGACGGTGGGCACGTCCGGGGAGTACTCCAGGCAGAGCTTGGCCCAGGCCCGGTCGTTGACATGGACGTACAGCACCCCGGCGTCGAAGGCCCCGGCGAACCCGACCGTGACCCGGGCGATCAGCTGGAAGTCCCCTTCGGGCGCCCCGAGCAGGCGGGGCGCGTCGGAAGCGGGCTCCAGCGCCTCACCGGTGGGCGGCACGAAACGGTCCTGCCGGGGGCCGGCCCATCCGGTGAGCACACCGTCCTCGTAGGACCAGTGCCCGTCGGGTCCGTAAGTACGGAGGGCGAAGGGCAGTTCGGGAAGTTCCACGTCCATCCAGTGAGTGTGTCAGCTACGGGTGCTCGATGCGGGCCCGGGGTTGTTCAGCGCTCGAGGCGGCCGTCGAAGCGGCGCGGCAGCCCCAGCGGGTTGTCGTCCCGGAGCTCGGGCGGCAGCAGCGCCTCGGGCGCCCCCTGGTAGACGACCGGCCGCATCCAGCGTTCGATCGCCGTACCGCCGACGGAGGTCGACGTGGAGGTCGTCGCCGGGTACGGGCCGCCGTGGTGCTGGGCCGGGGCGACGGCCACACCCGTCGGCCAGCCGTTGACGAGGACACGGCCCGCCAGCGGCGTCAGCTCCGCCAGGATCTCCGCGCCGCGGCCCTCACCGGCCGCCTCCTCCGTCGACAGGTGCACCGTCGCCGTGAGGTTGCCCGGCAGCCGGGACAGCACACCCTGGACCTCGGCCTCGTCCTCGTAGCGGGCCACCACGGTGACCGGCCCGAAGCACTCCTCCAGGAGCAGGTCGTACGCCCCCTCCTCGGCCAGCTTGTCCGCCGCCACCGTCAGGAAGCCCGCGCTCACCGTGTGCTCGCCGCCGGCGCCCGGCGTCACCGGGGACTCGACCTCGGGGAGCTCGGCACGCTCGGCGACACCGGCGATGAAGTTGTCCCGCATGCGGTGGTCCAGCAGGACCCCGGCGTCGGTGTCGCTGACGGCGTCCGTCAGGGACTTCAGGAGGCGGTCGCCCGCCGCACCGGACGGCGCGAGCACCAGGCCCGGCTTCACGCAGAACTGTCCGACGCCCAGCGTCATGGAACCGGCGAGACCGGTACCGATCGCCTCGGCGCGCTCGGCCGCCGCGGCCTCGGTGACAACGACGGGGTTCAGGGAGCCCAGCTCGCCGTGGAAGGGGATCGGAGTCGGGCGTGCGGCGGCCGCGTCGAAGAGGGCACGGCCGCCCCGTACGGAGCCGGTGAAGCCGGCCGCCGTGACCAGCGGGTGCTTGACCAGCTCGACGCCCGCCTCGAAGCCGTGGACCAGGCCGACGACGCCCTCGGGGATGCCGTGCGCGGCGGCCGCCCGGCGCAGCACCTTGGCGACCAGCTCGGACAGGGCCGGGTGGTCGGGGTGGGCCTTGACGACGACCGGGCAGCCGGCGCCCAGCGCGCTCGCGGTGTCGCCGCCGGCGACCGAGAAGGCGAACGGGAAGTTGGAGGCCGAGTAGACGGCGACGACGCCCAGCGGCACCTTGTAGCGGCGCAGGTCCGGGATGGGCGGGGTCGCGGTGTCGTCGGGGTGGTTGATGATCACGTCGAGGAAGGCGCCCTCGTCGACGATGTCCGCGAAGGCCCGCAACTGGTAGCAGGTGCGGGCGAGTTCGCCGGTGAGGCGGACCGGGCCGAGCGCGGTCTCGGCGTCGGCGGTCTCTACCAGCCAGTCCTTGGCGGCCTCGAGCTGCTCGGCGGCGGTGCGCAGGAAGGCCGAGCGGACGGCGCGGTCGGCCAGGGAGCCGCGCGCGGCGTGCGCGGCGCGGACGGTGGCGTCCACCTCCTGGGCTGTGGCCTCCACCGCAACCTGTTCACGCTGCTTCCCGGTTCGGGGGTCGACACTCCAGACTGGTGCTGCTGCCACCGCGGGTCCCTCCAGGTGTATCTGGGTCATTCACCAGGGTTGTTCGATATGCTGAACGCTGTCTCTGATGATGAATATGCTGTTGGAGACTATTTCCCGTCGAACGAAGGGGTCAAGGGCGATGTCGGCAGCCGAGACAGGCGGCGGGGCACAGGTCAAGTCCGCGGTGCGGACCGTTGAATTGCTGGAGTACTTCGCCGGTCGCCCCGGCATGCACTCCCTGGCGTCGGTCCAGGAGGCCGTCGGTTACCCCAAGTCCAGCCTGTACATGCTGCTGCGCACACTGGTGGAGCTGGGCTGGGTGGAGACGGACGCGACGGGCACGCGGTACGGCATCGGCGTACGGGCGCTGCTGGTCGGCACCTCGTACATCGACGGCGACGAGGTGGTCGCGGCGGCCCGGCCGACCCTGGACCGTCTCTCGGACGACACCACGGAGACCATCCACCTGGCGCGCCTGGACGGCACCAACGTCGTCTACCTGGCCACCCGCCAGTCGCAGCACTATCTGCGCCCCTTCACCCGCGTCGGCCGCCGGCTCCCGGCGCACTCCACCTCGCTCGGCAAGGCGCTGCTCAGTACTTACACGGACGAGCAGGTCCGCAAGATGCTGCCCGAGACCCTCCCCGCCCTGACCGAGAACACCATCACCGACCGGGAGAAGCTCATCGAGGAGCTGCACCAGGTGCGTGAGCAGGGCTTCGCGGTGGACCGCGAGGAGAACACGCTGGGCCTGCGCTGCTTCGGCGTCGCGATCCCCTACCGCACTCCGGCGCGCGACGCGATCAGCTGCTCGGTGCCGGTGGCGCGCCTGACGCCCGCGCACGAACAGATGGTGAAGGACGCGCTGTTCGACGCGCGGGACCGCCTGACCCTGGCGACCCGCAGGCTCTGACTCCTAGTCTCTGACCCCATGAATGTCGTTCTGCGCGAGATCCACGACAGCGATCTGCCGGTCTTCTACCGGCAGATGAACGATCCGGAGGCGCTGGTCATGGCGGCCTTCACCCCCGATGACCCGGCCGACTGGGCCGCTTTCGAAGCCCGCTGGAAACGGATCCGGGCCTCGGACGTCGTGGCCCGGACGATCCTGGCCGACGGTGACGTGGTGGGCAACGCGGCGGTGTACGGGGAGCCGGGTGAGCGTGAAGTCACGTACTGGGTGGACCGCGCGTACTGGGGGCGGGGTGTGGCCACGGCCGCGCTGCGGGGGCTGCTGGACGAGGTGCCCGAGCGCCCGCTGTACGCGCGCGCCGCGGCGGACAACGCCGGTTCGCTGCGCGTGCTGGAGAAGTGCGGCTTCCGGCTCTCCGCGCAGGCGTCGGGGTACGCCAACGCACGCGGCGAGGAGATCGCGGAGGTCGTGCTGACCCTGGGGTGAGGGCCTCTCCCCCGCGCGGCGGAGAGAGATCGTCACCGCGCACGACGTGCGCCCTGCCGCCCCGCGGGAGCGTGGACGCATGCCGCAGTCACTCGCACCCGCCCCCGCTCCGGTCACCGAGGTTCCCGCGCTCGGTCGTGCCCGCCGGCTGCTGCGGGGCGTCGCCGTCGTCGCCTGTGTTCCGTATCTGGGGATCAAGGTCGCCTGGGTCGCCGGCAGTCACCTCGGGATTCCCGAGGGCAGTTCGCTGCTGGAGCACCGGACCTCGATGGCCGTCGCCAACAGCCTCTCCGTCCTGCTCGACAGTGCCGTCATCGTGCTCGCCCTGGTGCTCACGCGGCCGTGGGGGCTCAGGGTGCCCGCGTGGCTGCTCGCGTTTCCGGTGTGGGTCGCCTCCGGGCTGCTCGCGCCGATCATGGCCGGGTTTCCGCTGCAGCTCCTGGTGAGGGTGTTCGGGGGCAGCGTGCACAGGAGCGAGGGAGGTGAGCCGTTCCTCGACGAGTGGGTGTTCGGGGTCGTGTACACCGGGTTCATCGTGCAGGGGCTGGCGCTGGGGGCGCTGTTCGTGCTGTACGCCCGGGACCGCTGGGGGTATCTGTGGCGGGGCCGGGTGTGGGAGCTGCCGGTCGGTGTCGTCGGGGCTGCCCAGCGCGCCACCGCCGCCGCGGCCGCCCTGCTCGCCCTGTTCCCCCTGACCGTCCATGTCCTGTGGGCCTGCGGGAGCACGGCCGGGCTCAGCGCGGGGAGGGCCGCCGACCGGACCGGTGACTTCTACGTCCTGGAGGCCGTGTTCGTCGCCTTCCTCGCGGCGGCCGTGGTCGGCGCCTGTCTGCTCGCCTTCCGCCGCGGACGCGCCCTGCCCGTCAGGCTCCCCCTCGCCCTCGGCTGGGTCGGCTCCGGGGCCGTGGCCTGCTGGGGCGGCTGGCTGTCGCTCGCCTCCCTCACCGGGGTGGACGACATCGCGGACCGCCCGACGCCGCTGATGAACCTCGCCTACGCTGGCCAGATGACCGTCGGCATCCTCGTGGCCACCGTCGGCGCCTACCACTTCGCCGAGCGGTCGGCCGGGGCGGCTTCGAAGCGGCCGGTGTGAAGGCGTTCGCGGGGCTGCTGTTCGGGCGGCGGGCGCGGCTGCGGTGGATCCATCTGATCCTCGGCGGTGCGCTCGCCATGCCGTACGTCCTCGTCGGCGAGGTCGTCGTCGGCCCGGCCACCGGCTCGCAGCACGTCTTCGAGGAGTTCCCCCTCCAACTCCTCTCGTTCGCCGTCGGGTTGCCCCTGGCGGCGGTCACCTCCCTGTTCCCGCTGACCCGGCCGCTGGAGGCGGGTGCGGTGCGCTGGCTGTGCGGTGTGGACGCGGACCGGCTCGTCTACGGCCCCGCCCGCACCCGGGCCGCGAAGGGGCGCACGGCGGCCTGGTTCACGCTGCATCTGGGGTTCGGCGGAATCATCGCCGGGATGTCGTTGGCCGTACCGCCGTTCGCCGCCGTACTGATCGCGCTGCCGGCGGTCGCGGGGCTGCGCGACACACGCCTGGGTCTCCCCGAAGTCCTCGACCACGCCTGGGCGTTGGCCCTCGCGCCGGTCGCGGGCGCCGGGTGCCTGGTCGCGCTGGCGGGCTGCGCGGCCGGGTCCGGCGCGCTCCTCGCGCACTGGGCGCCCCGGCTGCTCGGGCCCGCCCCGGAGGACCGGCTCGCGCAGGCCGAGGCCCGGGCGGCCGACCTCGCCGTCCGTAACCGGCTCGCACGCGAGCTGCACGACTCGGTCGGCCACGCCCTCAGCGCCGTCACCCTCCAGGCGGGCGCGGCCCGCCGCGTCCTCGACACCGACCCGGAGTTCGCCCGCGAGGCACTCGCCGCGATCGAGGACACCACCCGCCGTACGGTGGGTGAACTCGACGCCGTCCTGGGCGTGTTGAGGGACGGCGACGCTCCGGGTACCGGACCGGCCCCCACGCTCGCCGCCGACCTCGACGGCCTGCTGCGTCGCGTCCGCGCGGGCGGGCTGCGTGTGACGGCCACCGTCGGGACCGACCCCGCGGCCCTGCCGCCCGTGCTCTCCCGCGAGGCCTACCGCATCGTTCAGGAGGGGCTGAGCAACGCCCTCAAGCACGCCGGGGACGGGGTGCGGGTGACGCTGCGGATCGCGGTCGCCGACGGTCACCTGGAGATCGCTGTCGAGAATCCCCTCACCCCGACCACCGCGCACCGCCCGGGCGGTGGCCACGGTCTGCGCGGTATCGCGGACCGGGCCCGGCTGCTGGGCGGCACGGCGGAGGCGGGGCCGCGGGAGGCCGACGGGACGTGGCGCGTGCACGTACGGCTGCCGATGAAGGGACCCGTATGACCAGCCCCGGCCGCCCCGTCCTCCGCGTCGTCCTCGCCGACGACGAGCGCATGGTGCGCACCGCGCTGCGCGCCATCCTCTCCGCCGAGCCGGACCTGGAGGTCGTGGGCGAGGCGGCCACCGGCGCGGAGGCGGTGTCCGTGGTGCGGGACGTGCGGCCCGACGTCGTCCTCATGGACGTCCGCATGCCCGGGATCGACGGCATCCGCGCCACCGAGCAGATCCTCGCCACGCTCGACGCACCGCCCCGGATCGTCGTCGTCACCACCTTCGAGAACGACTCCTACGTGTACGACGCCCTGCGCGCCGGAGCCGCCGGGTTCCTGCTCAAACGGTCCGACGCGGACGCGCTCGTCCAGGCCGTACGGCTGGTCGGGCGCAGCGACAGCCTGCTGTTCCCGTCGGCCGTGCGGGCGCTGGCCGCCGAGCACGCGCGCGCGTACGCGACGCCGCCGGCCTGGGTGGCGAGGCTGACCGGCCGGGAGAGCGAGGTGCTGCGGCACATGGCGGCGGGTCTGACGAACGCCGAGATCGCACGCCGTATGGAGGTCGGACCGGCCACCGTGAAGTCGCACGTGGCGGCGGTGCTGGCGAAGACCGGCACCCGGGACCGTACGCAGGCGGTGATCGCGGCGTACGAGGCGGGATTCATGAACACCCGATGAGAAATCCGGGCGGATGGGAACGATTCACTCCTTCCCGCTCGTCCTTGTGAGCGGGATGAACAAGACGATCAGGCGAGCCTCCGTCTTCGCGCTGCTGCTCGTGTTCGCTCTGCTGGTCAGGGCGACGTGGGTGCAGTTCTACGACGGCAAGGCCCTCGCGGACGACAAGAACAACCGGCGCAACGCGATCGAGACGTACGCGGAGCCGCTCGGGAACATCATCGTGGCCGGGAACTCGATCACCGGTTCCGCGGCGACGAAGAGCAGCGACCTCAAGTACAAGCGCACGTACAAGGACGGCAAGTTGTACGCGGCGGTGACGGGCTACGCCTCACAGGCCTACGCCCCGACCCAGCTGGAGGGCATCTACCAGGACCTCCTCAACGGCACGGACAACCGGCTGAGGACCGTGATGGACACCGTCACCGACAAGCGCGCCGACCCGGGCGACGTGGTCACGACGATCGACCCGGACGTGCAGAAGGCGGCGTACGACGCGCTCGGCGACAAGAAAGGCGCGGCGGTCGCGATCGACCCGAAGACCGGCAAGATCCTCGCGGTCGTGTCGACACCGTCGTACGACCCTACGTCGCTGACCGACGCCAACACGGCGGGCACGGCCTGGAAGAAGCTCAACGCCGACCCCGACAAGCCGCTCACCAACCGCGCGCTGCGCCAGCCGCTGCCTCCCGGTTCGACGTTCAAGCTGGTCGTCGCGGCGGCCGCGCTGCAGGACGGGCTGTACTCGTCGGTGGACGAGAAGACGAAGAGCCCGGACCCGTACACGCTGCCGGGTACGACCAGGGAGTTGGCGAACGAGAACAGGTCCGCGCCCTGCGAGAACGCCACGATCCGCACGGCGCTGCAGTACTCGTGCAACAACGTCTTCGCGAAGATGGCCGTCGACCTGGGCCAGGACAAGGTGAAGGCGATGGCCGAGAAGTTCGGCTTCAACGACGACGAGCAGGACGTACCGGTGCGGGCGTACACCAGCGTCTACCCGTCCGACATGGACAGGTCGTCGACGGCCCTGACGGGCATCGGCCAGTACGACGTCACGGCGACGCCGTTGCAGATGGCGATGGTGTCGGCTGCCATAGCGAACGGCGGGAAGCTGGTCTCGCCGCACATGGTCTCCCAGATCACCGACAGCGGCGGTGACGTCCTGAAGAACTACGACGACGACGCGGGCACCAAGGAGATCGTCAGCTCCGACATCGCCGAGCAGTTGCAGTCGGCGATGCAGACGGTCGTCGAGCAGGGCACGGGCACGAACGCGAAGATCGACGGCGCGACGGTCGGCGGCAAGACGGGCACGGCCCAGCACGGCGAGAACAACAGCCAGACCCCGTACGCCTGGTTCACGTCCTACGGCAAGGCGGACGGCAAGGAGGTCGCCGTGGCGGTGGTCGTGGAGCAGTCGAACGCGGCCCGCTCGGAGGTCAGCGGCAACGGTCTCGCGGCGCCGGTGGCCAAGGCGATGATGCAAGCGGCGCTCAAGTAGCGCCCTGTCAGGGGCGCGGGCTGCGCGACCAGCCACAGAGCTGCACTGGTCGCGCAGCGTCCCTCACTTGACGCCGAGGATCTGCTCAACGGGGTCGATGGCGAAGTACACCAGGAACAGCGCAGACACACCCCACAGCAGCCAGTGCACCTCCTTCGCCTTCCCAAGAACCGCCTTGATGACGACGTAGGCCAGGAACCCGGCGCCGATGCCGTCGGTGATGGAGTACGTGAACGGCATCGCGGCGATGGTCAGGAACGCCGGGATCGCGATCTCGTACCTGTCCCAGTCGATGTGCTTGACGTGGGTCATCATCAGGAAGCCCACGGCGATCAGCGCAGGCGCAGCCGCCTGCAGCGGAACGATCGTCAGCAGCGGCGTCAGGAACAGCGCGAGCCCGAACAGCCCACCGGTGATCAGGTTCGCGAACCCGGTCCGCGCACCCTCACCCACACCGGCCGCCGACTCGATGTACGCCGTGTTGGAGGAGGCGGACCCCAGCCCGCCGGCCACCGCCGCCGCACCGTCGATGAACAGCACGCGCCCGATCCCCGGCACCTGCCCCTGCTCGTCCAGCAGCCCGGCCTCCGCGCTGATACCGACGATCGTCCCCATCGCGTCGAAGAAGTCCGACAGGATCAGCGTGAACACCAGCAGCACCGCGGTGAGGAAGCCGGCCTTCGCGAAGCCGCCGAACAAGCTGAAGTGACCGATGAGCCCGAAGTCCGGGGTGTCGACGATCTTGTCCGGCACCTTCGGGGTCGTCAGGCCCCAACTCTTGATGTCGGCAATGGCGTTGATGATGATCGCGACGATCGTCATCGTCACGATGCTGATCAGGATCGCGCCCTTCACCTTGCGCGCGATCAGCGCGATGGTGAGCAGCACACCGAGACAGAAGACCAGGACGGGCCAGCCCGTGAGCCGGCCGACGGCGCCCAACTGGACCGGCACCGTGGTGTTCGCGGCATCCGGTATACGACTGACGAACCCGGCGTCGACGAAGCCGATGAAGGCGATGAACAGCCCGATGCCGACGCCGATCGCCTGCTTGAGCTGGTGCGGAATGGCGTCCATGATCGCTTTTCGCAGCCCGGTGACGACCAGGACGCAGATCAGGACGCCCTCGAGGACGACCAGCCCCATCGCGTCGGCCCAGCTCATCAGCGGCGCCAGCTGGAAGGCGACCACGGCGTTGAGGCCGAGGCCCGCGGCGATGGCGAGCGGCAGGTTGCCGCCGACGCCCATGATGATCGTCATCACACAGGCCACCAGCGCGGTGGCGGTGACGAGTTGGCCGGTGTCGAGGCTGTGGCCGAACTTGTCCTTCGCGCTGCCGAGGATGATGGGATTCAGGACAAGGATGTAGGCCATGGTGAAGAACGTGGCGAAGCCGCCGCGTATCTCCCGGCCGAAGGTGGACCCCCGCTCGGAGATCTTGAAGAACCGGTCGACGCCGTTCGCCGCCGGTGGCGGGCCACTTGACCGTTCGGTCACCGTCTTGGTGTCGGACATGCGGGTACTCCTTGGTGCCTGATTGATCGTGTGCGGATGCTGGCTGGATTGTTCCCGCGTTGAACGCGTTTCAGGTTTTCCCCGTGTTACGGAATCGGGGCCGACCCGCCAGACTGCGTTCGAAGCCCCGTACGAACCATGCGGTTGATCACTGCTACGCTTCCGGATCTCATCCGGGCCTCCTCCGGATGATCACATGTCATCTACATGACACGCACAGAGAGGTTGGCCCGTGGGCACTGTCGTCGACGACGCAGCCTCCGTGGAGTTCCATGCCTTCTTCGAACGGCACTATGCCGAACTGTCGCGTTTCGCACACCTGTTGACCGGCGAGGCGGACGCCGCCGACGATCTGGCGGCGGACGCGCTGCTCGCCCTGTGGCACCGCTGGGACCGGGTGCGCGCCGCGGACCACCCGGCCGCCTACGCCCGCGGAGTGGTCGCCAACCTGGCCCGCACCCGTATCCGCAGCGCCGTACGCGAACGCCGGCGGATCTCGCTGTTCTGGTCGCAGCGCGAGGAGAAGACCGAGAACCCGGACATAGCGGGCGTGGTCGACGTTCAAGAGGCGCTGCGCAGACTGCCGTTCCGGAAACGCGCGTGTGTGGTGCTGCGGCACGCGTTCGACCTGTCGGAGAAGGACACCGCTCTCGCCCTGGGTGTTTCCGTGGGTACGGTTAAGTCCCAGACGTCCAAGGGGATGGCAGAGCTGCAGAAGCTGCTCGGCTCCCAGGGCGTGGCGCAGAGGGTGCACGCGGCGATGGCGCGTGGCGGCGAGACCGGAGGAACGGACCGATGAGGCAGCAGGACGTGCACGACGAGCTGCGCGCCCGGCTGCACGAGGCGGCCGAGACGCACGAGCCGGACCGGGCGAGGATCCTGGCCCGGATCGAGCGGGGCATGGCCCAGCAGGACCGCCCCGACCACCGGGCGACGCGCCCGCCGGTGTGGGGCTGGGCCCGGGTCGTGAGTGCGACGGCGGCGGTGGCGGGCATGCTCGCGATCGGCGGCTACGCGGTCGCGTCCGCGGTGAAGGACGACAAGCCCCAGCAGCAGACGGTCGCGGTCTCGCCGACGCCCACTCCGTCGCCGGACGCGACCAGTCGTGCGCCGGTGCCGCCGGTGGACACCACGCCGAGCGCCCCGCCGAAGACGCACAGGCCGAGCAGCACCCCGTCGACGAAGCCCTCCGCCTCCGTGCTGCCGCCCGCCGACGGCGTGCAGGACGGCCCGCTGTGGTCGGACGGCTCGGTGGACCCGCACAGCAACGACTTCTGGGCGCAGAGCAACATCACGTTCAAGACGAGCGAGCAACTCACCTCCCTGACCGTGCAGTTGAAGGTTGCGCAGACGGGCGGGGTCGGCAGTGCCGGTGCCTGGCGGTCGCTGCCGGAGCAGGACTTCGACCTCACGGTCGGCGAGCAGAACGGCTTCCTGGTCTACACGTGGACGCTCAAGGAGGGCCGTACGGTCCCCAAGGGCGAGTGGGTGTTCGCCGGGCAGTACAACCACCAGCGCGGTGGCCGGGACGCGAAGGACGACACGTACTCGATCATGGCGACGGCGGACGGCCAACAGCGCGCGGTGGGCGGCGACTTCGCGGCCCATGCGGACGACGAGGGCGATTCGTAGGGCCGCTGACGGCGGCTCGTGAAAAAAATCCGAAGACGCGGCAACCCTTTCCTCACCGGGGGCGACCAGGAAGCGCAAGGTCCCCCTCCCACGCAAGGAATGGGCATGACTGCACGAGCAGAACAGCGCGTCCGTCACCGTCGCCGGGTCACGAGGCGACGGGCGGTGATCGGCGGCGCCGCCGCACTCGGCATCACGGGTGCGGCGATCGTCACGACGACGCTGCTGTCCACCGCCGGTGCCGCCTCGGCCTGGCCGACCGCCACCGGCAGCAAGGCCGTCTCGTCCACGATCGAGGTGTCGGGCACCTACGACGGCAAGCTGAAGAAGTTCTACGGCTCGGGCGAGCTGGGCACGGACGACCAGTCCGAGGACCAGGGCCCGATCTTCGAGCTGGCCGACGGCGCGACCCTGAAGAACGTGATCATCGGCACCCCGGCCGCGGACGGCGTCCACTGCAAGGGCTCGTGCACGCTGCAGAACGTGTGGTGGCTGGACGTCGGCGAGGACGCCGCCAGCTTCAAGGGCAAGTCCTCCTCGGCGACGTACCGGGTGATCGGCGGCGGCGCGAAGAACGCCGACGACAAGGTGCTGCAGTTCAACGGCGCCGGCAAGCTCACCGTGACCGGCTTCCAGGTGGAGAACTTCGGCAAGCTGGTGCGCAGTTGCGGCAACTGCAAGACGCAGTTCAAGCGGACGATCGTGCTCAGCGACATCGATGTGACGGCGCCCGGCAAGGCGATCGTCGGCGTCAACGCGAACTACGGCGACACCGCCACGCTGTCGAAGATCCGCATCCACGGCGACAGCAAGAAGAAGATCAAGACCTGTGTCCGCTTCAAGGGCAACAACACCGGCAAGGAGCCGACCGAGATCGGCACCGGCGCCGACGGAACCACCTGCAAGTTCTCGTCATCTGACATCACGTACAACTGAGTGAACTTTCAACCATGACGGGAAAGCGATCCTTGAGCACGCACAGGAGACACCTCACGCGCCGACGTGTGCTCGGGGCCTCCGCGATCGGCGTCGCCGCCACCGGCGCCGCCGTCGCGGGCGGCACCGGCCTCCTCTCGTCGGCGTCCGCCGCGGCCTTCGGCTACCGGGACGACGGCAGGAACTACGTCGTCGACACCGGCGCCGCGCTCGTCTTCAAGGTCTCCAAGACGACCGGCGACATCACCTCCCTCGCCTACAAGGGCAAGGAGTACGAGGGCTACGGCGGCAAGCACTCGCACGTGGAGTCCGGTCTCGGGGCCTCGACGGTCACGATCGAACAGACCGGGTCGACGATCCTGATCAAGGTCGTGCACGGGGCGATCACCCAGTGGTACGCGGCCCGCAGCGGCCAGAACAACGTCTATCTGTGGACGAACAAGGCGGACGCGTCCTTCACGGCGACCCGCTACATCGTCCGCCTCAAGCCCGGGATGTTCCCCAACACCGGCTCGGACGCCTGGGACTCGACGACCGACAAGATCATCGAGGCGGGCGACGTCTGGAAGCGCCCGGACGGCACGACCCACTCCAAGCACTACTCGGGCAAGCGGACCATCGACTACGACTACGTCGGCTTCACGACGGGTTCGGTCGGTCTGTGGCTGGTCCGCTCCAACCACGAGAAGGCTTCCGGCGGCCCCTTCTACCGCTCACTGCTGCGGCACTCGAACGAGGGCGGGGCGGGTCTCTACGAGATCCTGCACTACAACGAGGCCCAGACCGAGGCCGAGCGCTTCGGCCTGCAGGGCCCGTACGTCATCGCCCTCACGGACGGCGCGGCACCCCCGTCCTCTCTCTTCCAGGCGAACCTCGACACCTCGTGGGTGGACGGCCTCGGCATCACCGGCTGGGTCGGCAAGGCGGGCCGGGGCAAGGTGGCGGGCGTCGGACTGAAGGGCATGGACGCCAAGTACGCCTACACGGTGGGCTTCGCCAACGCGGACGCGCAGTACTGGGCGAAGGCGGCGGCCGGCACGGGTGCGTTCTCCTGCAAGGGGATGCTCCCGGGGACGTACACGCTGACCGTCTACAAGAACGAACTCGCCGTCCACACCGAGTCGGTGAAGGTCACGGCAGGCGGTACGACGTCCCTGCACACCCTGAGCATCACCGGTGACCCGTCCGCCGCCGCGACCGTCTGGCGGCTCGGCGACTGGGACGGCACGCCCGGCGAGTTCAAGAACGCCAAGCTGATGACGTACGCGCATCCCTCCGACGGCCGCGCGGCCAAGTGGATCGGCAACGTCACGATCGGCAGCGGCAGCGAGGCCGCGTCCTTCCCGGCGTACGTCTGGAAGGACGTCAACGACGGCATCCTGGTCTACTTCAAGCTGACCAAGGCGCAGGCGGCGGCCGCGCACACGCTGCGGGTCGGGGTGACCGACGCGTTCGCCAACGGGCGGCCGCGGGTGACCGTCAACGATTGGGTTTCGGCCATCCCCTCGGCCCCCACGCAACCCGAGACGCGCTCCCTCACCACGGGTTCGTACCGGGGAAACAACCACACGTTCGTTTTCAACGTCCCTAGTAGTGCGTGGAAGACGGACGCCTCGCAGTACAACGTCCTGAAGATCAACATCGTGAGTGGTTCGGGCGGCGCGGCGTTTCTCAGCGCCGGCACGTCGTTCGACTGCCTGGACCTGCTGACCTGAGCCCCCCTCGGTCAGCAGCCGCCGACTGAGCCCCCCTCGTCGGCGACGAGAACGCCCCGCCAGTGACGACTGGCGGGGCGTTCGTGTGCCTGGTCAGTTCATCGTCGAACCGATGGTCGTGGACCCCGTGGCGAGGAAGCCGGTCGCCGGGAGCGAGCCGTCCGACTTCCGCGCACCGTAGGCAGTCGTCGCGTCCGTCGACTTGAACGCCGGCGTGGACACCCCGCTGTCCCAGTTGTTCGCCGCGGACACCGTCTTCGAACTCAGCTTGTCCAGACCGCCCTTGTTGCTCACCGCGAGGTTCCGCGCGAGGCGGGCCTTGCCCGTGGCGAAGTAGAAGCCGGTCTGCGCGTTGGCGTACGCGGTGTTGCGGTTCAGGACGATCGCCCCGGTGTTGGAGTTCTCGGTGAACCCGTTGAGCGTGTTGTCCCAGGCCGCGTTGTTGTTCACGACGTGCGCGACCGCGACGCCCCCACCGCCCAGCTTGAATCCATTGCCGTTCCCTTCGAACGCCGAGTCGCCCCAGCGGTTCTTGCCGTTGCCGAAGGCCCAGCTGTGCTCGATGGTGACCGGCGAGGAGAACTGCCAGAGGTCGAGGCCGTCGTCGGAGTTGTTGTAGAGGCGGGCGCCGGTGACCTTGTTGCCGGTCCCGGAGCCGAACTTGATGGCGATGCCGTCGGCGTTCTGACCGTGCCCGGACGGGTCGTAGTTGCCGTAACTGTCCAGGTTCTGCACGAGGTTGTTCACCGTCTTGTCGCCGCGCAGCGTGAACCCGGAGTCGCCGTTGTTCGCGGTGACGAGGTTCTTGAAGACGCCGCCGGTGGACGAGGTGACGACGAAGCCCTGGGCCGGGGAGTTCTGGAAGGTGAGGTTCTGGACGGTCCAGTAGCTGCCGTAGATCCCGGTGAGCCAGGAACCGGCGGGCAGCTTGGAGCCGTCGATCTTCACCTTCTCGCTGCCGTACGCCTGCAGCGTGATCCGGTTCGAACTGCTGCCGCCGGCCGTGGACTTGAGGGTGGCCGTCGGATAGTACGTGCCGGCGCGGACCTGGATGACGGTGCCCGCGGCCGCGTTCTTCACGGCCGACTCCAGCTGGGCCGTGGTGGAGACGGTGACCGTCGTCGTGGCGGCCTGGGCGCCGCCGCCCGAGAGGCCGAGGTAGACGCCGCCGGCCCCGGCGGAGACGGCCACCGCCGCGGCGATCGAGAGCGTGCGCGTCCTGCGGTGGCGTCCGGTGCTCAGTCGCACGGGGCGTTCCTTTCCTAGGGGAAGCTACGCAGACCAGTCGCCCCGTGGCGGGAAAAGGTTGCCGCTCCCCTCGAAAACCCTCGAAATTTTCGCCGCCTCCCGTCCCGCCCCAACGGGTTGACCTGCTTTTTCCCACTCGTAACACTCCGAGGGCGCACACCATCCAACAGAATCCCCCACACTTCTACCGGACTACTCATGCGCCCCAGAGCCGTGCTCGTCGTCTGCCTCGCCCTCCTCCTCGCTCTGTTCACCGCGCCACCCGGCACCGCCCGTACCGTCCACTCAGGAGCCCCGCCCGTGAACCACCCCAAGTACGCCGGCTATCTCTTCGCCTACTTCACCGGCGAGGGCACCGCCGACGGCGAGCAGATCCGCTACGCCCTCAGCCGCGGCAACGACCCGCTGCACTGGCGCGAGCTGAACCAGGGCAAGCCGGTCCTGACGTCTACGATCGGCGAGAAGGGCCTGCGGGACCCGTTCGTGATCCGCTCCCCCAAGGGCGACAGGTTCTACCTGATCGCCACCGACCTGCGGATGTACAACAACAGCAGCGGCAGCTGGGACCAGGTCCAGCGGCACGGCAGCAAGTCGATCATGATCTGGGAGTCCACGGACCTGGTCCACTGGACCGACCGGCGCCTGGTGAAGGTGGCCCCGGACAACGCGGGCAACACCTGGGCGCCGGAGGCGTACTGGGACGACTCGCTCGGTGAGTACGTCGTCTTCTGGGCGTCGAAGCTGTACGCCGACGACGACCCCGACCACACGGGATCGAAGTACAACAGGATGCTGTACGCGACGACGAAGGACTTCCGTGCCTTCAGCGAGCCGAAGGTCTGGGACGACCCGGGCTACTCGGTCATCGACTCGACCGTCGTGAAGTACAAGGACACCTACTACCGCTACACCAAGGACGAGCGGAACCAGTCCTCCGACTCCCCCTGCTCGAAGTTCATCACCGGCGAGAAGTCGAAGACCCTGACGTCGACCGCGTACGACTTCGTCTCCGACTGCATCGGCAGCGGCTCGATCGACCGTGGCGAGGGGCCGACGGTCTTCAGGTCCAACACCGAGAAGAAGTGGTACCTGTTCATCGACGAGTACGGCGAGCGCGGCTACGTCCCGTTCGAGACCACCGACCTCGACTCGGGCAAGTGGACGATGTCGGCGAACTACCAGCTGCCGGCAAGTCCGAGGCACGGCACGGTACTTCCGGTGACACAGGCCGAGTACGACCGGCTGCTGGCCGCGTATCCCGCCACCTCCACGTCGGTCGTGGACGCGACGGCGAAGAACCAGAAGGGGTACGCCGTCGTCACGGAGGCCGCTTCGAAGGTCGTCCTGCCGATGGAGCCGGGCGCCGACCTCACCGGCCTCGCGCCCAGGTTCGCCGTGGGTGAGGGCGCGACCCTGACCCCCGGGTCGGGTACCCGACGCGACTTCCGCAAGCCGCAGACGTACACCGTCATGGCGGCCGACGGCACGAGCCGCACCTGGACCGTCGAGGCGGTCCCCACCCGCAGCCCGGTCCTGCCCGGCCTGAACGCCGACCCGGACGTGCACCATCTGGACGGCCAGTACTGGATCTATCCGACGACGGACGGCAACCAGGGCTGGGGCAGCACGAGTTTCAAGGCGTACTCGTCGAGGGACCTGGTCCACTGGAAGGATCACGGGGTGATCCTGGACCTGGGCCCGGACGTCTCCTGGGCGGACAAGTACGCGTGGGCGCCGGCGGTCGCCGAACGGGGCGGCAGGTACTACTTCTACTTTTGCGCCGAGCAGCAGATAGGGGTCGCGGTCGCCGACTCACCGGCCGGCCCGTTCAAGGACGCGCTGGGCAAACCCCTTGTGGCGAAGAGCGGTTCGCTGCAGGGCCAGATGATCGACCCGGCGGTCTTCACGGACGACGACGGGACGTCGTATCTCTACTGGGGCAACGGCCACGGGTACGTGGTCCCGCTGAACGACGACATGACGTCGTACGACGCATCGAAGATCAGGGACATCACCCCGGACAACTTCCGCGAGGGGTCCTTCGTGATCAAGCGCAAGGGGACCTACTGCTTCATGTGGTCCGAGGACGACACCCGCAGCGAGAACTACCACGTCGCCTACGCGACCGGACCGTCCCCGCTCGGCCCGTGGACCAAGCGGGGGACGATCCTGTCCAAGCGTCCCGAGTGCGGCATCCTCGGCACCGGCCACCACTCCGTGGTGAACGTCCCCGGCACCGACGACTGGTACATCGTCTACCACCGGTTCGCCCTGAACGGGCCGGGGAAGCCCGGCGGTGACGGCATGCACCGGGAGACGACCGTCGACCGGCTGTGGTTCGCCGCGGACGGTACCCTTCAGCCGGTCGTACCGACCCTCGAGTCGATCAGGCCGGTGAAGGGCGTCAGCTGACGAAGTACGTCGGGTTCGGGATCTTGTACGTGCGGTCGGCGTAGCCGCCGTCCAGGTCCGAGTACTGGTCGCCGAAGTTGGCGACGATCTCGTACCCGAGGTCGTCCTCGATGTGCTTGCGCGTGCCGGACTTGTACTGCACGGTCGTGCAGGTCCAGGTGCCCGGGGTGGCGCAGGAGCTCAGGTAGGCCGGCGGGTTGGCCTTGTCCTTGAGGAACATGTGGTCGGCGTCGAGGTTCACATCGGCGCCGATCTTCTTCAGGTTGGCGACGGCGGCGGTGCGCTGCGCCTCGCTGAGACCGGAGTTGTAGAAGACCTCGACGCCCTTGGACTCGGCGTACTGGACCAGCTCGGCGCTGCCGAAGACGCCGGGGCGGTCGGCCTTGTTCACGTAGTCGGCCCAAGTGGTGGCGTTGTACGTGTAGTTGTAGCGCTTCTCGTAGTCGAGGCTGAGCAGCAGCGTGTCGTCGATGTCGAAGACGACCGCGGCCTTCTCGCCCCGGTGGTGCGCCTTGCGGGCGGCCTGGTCTATGTACTTCCGGGCGGCCGAGTCGATCCGCGCCAGGTCCTTGGCGTACGGGCTGTCCGAGGACGCCTGGTACACGCCGTTGGCGTCGGCCGTGGTGCCGTAGTAGGTGTCGATGTCCTTCACCAGGAGCCCGATGTTGTACGGCTCGTGGGTGGAGTTGGCCGTGGACTGTCCGGCCGTGGCGGCACCGGCGCCGTAGAGAGCGGCACCGGTGACGGCACACGCTGCGGCGATCGCCGCGATACGCAGTGGCTTATGCATGACAGGTTTCTACGCGCGTCACCCCTGCGGGCGCGAGACCCGTTGCCCGATCGATACCTCAATCACAGGCAAAAAACGGGTCAAGCGCCCTGGACGTGGGGATTCCGGTTCGTCGCCGGATCAGTCCATCGTCGCCCCGATGGTCGTGCTCCCCGTCGTCAGGAACGTCGTCGCGGGCAGGGTGCCACTCGAGCTGCGGGCGTTGTACGTGCTGCTCGCGTCCGTGGACTTGAAGGCGGGTGTGCTTGTCCCGCTGTCCCAGTTGTTGCCGGCCGAGGTGACCGACGAGCCCTTGCTGACCGAGCCGCTGCCGTTGCTGACCGCGAGGTTCTTGCCGAGCCTGGCGGAGCTGGTGGCGAAGTAGTAGCCCCACTTGCTGTTCGCGTAGGCGGTGGTGCGGTTGATGACGATCGAGCCGGTGTTGGAGTTCTCGGTGAAGCCGTTGCCGGCGTTGCCCCAGGCGGCGGAGTTGTTGACGACGTGCGCGACGGCCACGCCGTTGCCGCCCAGCTTGTAGCCGTTGCCGTTGCCCTCGAAGGCGGAGTCGCCCCAGCGGTTGACGCCGTTGCCGAAGGACCAGGTGTGCTCGATGGTGACCGGGGACGCGAACGACCAGAGGTCGATGCCGTCGTCCGAGTTGTTGTAGAGGCGTGCTCCGGTGACGAGGTTGCCGGTGCCGGAGCCGAACTTGATGGCGACCCCGTCCGCGTTCTGGCCGTGGGTGGCGGCGTCGTAGTTGCCGTAACTGTCCAGGTTCTTCACGGTGTTGTTCACCGTGCCGTCCCCGGTGAGCGTGAAGCCGGAGTCGCCGCCGTTGATGGTCTTGACGTTGTTCCAGTTGGTGCCGGTGCAGGACTGGCAGACGACCGCGCTGTCCGGGGAGTTCTGGAAGGTGATGTTGGAGACGTTCCAGTAGTCGGCGGTCAGCTTGAAGATCCAGGAGCCGGACGGCAGCGAGGACCCGTCGATCTTGACCGTCTCCGAGCCGTACGCGGTGAGCGTGACCGGGGACGAGGACGTGCCGTTGGCCGTCGACTGGAGCGTGGCCGTGGGGTAGTAGGTGCCGCCGCGGACCTGGATGACCGTGCCGGCGGTGGCGTTCTTGATGGCGTTGGAGAGGTCGGTCGAGTTGCTGACGACCACCGTCGCGGCCTGCGCCTGGGTGGGGAGGACGGCGAGTCCGGCGCCCAGGGACAGGGCGGCGAGGGCGGCGAGAGCGGTACGACGAGACATGGAGTGCGGTCCTTTCTCGTGCGGGTGGGGGGACGGTTCACAGGACGGTGTCGAGCCAGGCGAAGACCTCGTCCTGCATCGGCTCCGTGAAGGCATGGCCGAGCCCCGGCCATGTCTCGGTACGGAGCCGCTCCCCGGCGTGGCGGGAGGACCAGACGGCGCGCATCCTGGCGTACGCGGCCCGGACGCCTTCTGCGGTGAACAGGGCGTCCTGCTCGCCGTCGAGGAAGTACATCGGCTTGGGGGCGCCGATGCTCGCCACGTCGGGGATGTCCAGATGCCGGGCGAGCCCGGGGTGGAGCATGTAGTACGACGACTGCCCGCGCAGCGTGTTGTTGCCGGGCACCATCATTTCCTTCAGGCCGGTCATCCAGCACACGGAGGCCGTGGCAGCGATGTCGTCGGTGAGCGCGGCCGTCTGCCAGGCGCGGTAGCCGCCCATGGAGAACCCGACGGCCGCCACGCGCCGCGCGTCCACCCGGTCGAGGCCGGCCAGGAATCCGGCGGCGCGGGCGTCCTCGCGGGCCATGAGCCCTGCGAGCGAGGAACCCAGGTTGTAGAAGTTGGAGGCCAGGGCCTGCTGCTGGTCGTAGGTGACCGGGCCGCGGTCGCCCCAGCCGAGCGCGTCCGCGCACAGCACCACGTAGCCGCGGCGGGCGAGTTCGTCGCCGACGAACCGCCCGCTGAAGTACTTGTCGGCCCAGGCCTGCCCGGAGGCGAGCCGTGTGTCGTCGTACCAGGGCCGGACGAGTTTCTCCTTCCCGATGTCGAACTTGGCTCCGTGGTCGTGGAGAAGGAGTACGGCGGGGAAGGGTCCGGTGCCGTGCGGGGTGAGCAGGGTGGCGCGGACGCGGTCGTATCGGGTGAGGGAGAGGGTCACCAACTCCCTTGTGCAGCCGTCGCCTTGGGGGCCTTCGGTGAACTCCGGTGCGTACGGCGTCCCCGCCTGCCGGTCGACGAGGAGGTGCTCCTCGACCTTGGCGCGGGCGGCCCGGCGCCAGCTCCGGAAGTCGTGGAGGGGTGAAGTGCCCCAGGCGAGGGGGAAGTCCAGCTCGTCCTTGAGGGTCTGGTGGAAGTCGGGCAGCGGCCCGTCGACGACCGCCGCGTCCGCGCTCCCGGCGGCCACTCCCCCGGCCATCAGCGCGGCCCCCGCCCCGGCCACGAACGCCCGCCGCCCGACCGGTTCACGGACGCCCATGGGGCCTCCAGTCTCCGAGATACGTGCGCGGGGTGTGCCCGGCCGCCTCCTCGGCGGTCAGCTGCGGCCGGTTCTCCGGAGCCGAAATCACCGCGCCGGGACCGGAGTTGGCGTACTCGTGGAAGCGCATGGTCTGCCAGGGGTAGGCGTCGCGCATGTTCGTGTACGGCGCCACCGCGTCGATCCCCGGCCCGATCCAGGAGTCCCGCACGACCAGTGACGGCCAGGCGGTGGTCTCGTAGGACGGCACCCAGGGCCGCGCCAGCTTGTACGCCGCGTCCTCCGCGCCCGAGGTGATCCGGGAGCGGACGGCGAGGATGCCGTACGGGTTGGCGCGGGCGGTGGAGGGGGCGAAGACCATGCCCTTGGGGGTGAAGGCCACGTCCCGTTGGAGGGTGTGGAAGTGGCAGTCCTCGAAGACGGCCGTGGCCCGCCCGAAGACGAAGTCGACGTCGCCCTCGATGTAGCAGCGGCGGAAGTACTGCCGGTCGAAGCCGTCCAGCGCGGTCGTGTCGACGAAGAGGGTGTCCTGGTGGGCCAGCAGCCGGACGTTCTCGAAGTGGGTGCGGTCGCCGTAGGTGTAGGCGGCCACGGCCTGGGTGCCGGTGATGTCCGGGTGGTCGGCGCGCAGCCAGTCGTTGGCGAGCGTCAGGTCACGAACGGTCAGCCCGGCCGCGGCCGAGATGAAGGTGGCGGAGCCCGCCGTCCCGTACGTCGTGCCGTCGGGCTTCTTCGTACCGTTGGCGTTGTCATAGACGATGACGGCGGCGCGCGGATCGCAGGACGCGCCACGGATCGTCAACTCACCCTTCTCCGCAGGGACGTTGACGACCTCGCGATACGTCCCCGGGTGCACGACGATGGTCCAGCCCGGCCCGTCCACCGTGTCCACGGCCGCCTGGACGGAGTCGCCGGGGCGGACGTGCAGGACGCGGCGGGCACCCGCGAAGGCGGGAGCGGCACCGGCGGCGATCAGACCGGCGACCGTGCCCGTGAGGAGAGTGCGGCGGGACAGCATGTCAGCAGTCCTCCTTCCACGGCGTCCAGTCGCCGAGGTAGGCCGCGCGGGTCGCCGACTCGGCCTGGGCGGCGGTGAGTTGGGGCCGGTTCTCGGGAACGGTGATCTCCGCGCCCGGGCCGGCGTTGCGGTATTCGGCGAACCTCTGGTTCTGCCAGGGGAAGGAGTCCGACATGTTGGCGTAGGGCGCGACCGCGTCGATGCCGGGGCCGAGCCAGGTGTCCCGGACGGTCAGCGACGGGCGGGCCGTGGTGTCGGAGCTGGGCACCCAGGGGCGGGCCAGCTTGTAGTAGGCGTCCGGGGCCTCGCTGCTGACCCGGCTCCTGGTCACCAGGTAGCCGAGCGGGTTGGCGCCTGCGGTCGAGGGGGCGAAGACGAAGCCGTACGGCGCCGTCGCCAGGTCGGTCCGGTTCAGCGTGCGGAAGTGGCACTGGTCGTAGACGGCGCTCGCCCGCCCGAAGACGAAGTCGACGTCGCCCTCGACATAGCAGTGGGAGAAGTACTGCCGGGCGAAGACGGTCAGCGCGAAGGAGTCGGCGTAGAGGGTGTCCTGGTGGCCGAGGAAGCGGCAGTGGTGGAAGGCCGACCGGTCGCCCTGCACCTTGATGGCGACGGCCTGCGTACCGGACACTCCCGGGTGGTCGGCGCGCAGCCAGTCGTTGGCGAAGGTGACCCAGCGGGCGGTGAAACCGTCGGCGCGGACGAGGGTGGTGGCCGAGCCGGAGGTGCCGTAGGTGCCCGAGCCGTCGGGCTTCTGGGTGCCGGCGGCGTTGTCGTGGACGATGACGACATCACGGGGGTTCTCGCTCGCGCCGATCAGGGTCAACTCCGAGGCTGCTTCGGTGCGCCCGCCGGTGGCCGGGTCGACGACCCCGACGACCACGGTCTCGCGGTAGACGCCGGGTGCCAGAACCAGCGTGTGTCCGGCGGAGGTTGCGGCGTTGACCGCGGCCTGGACGGTGGCGAAGTCACCGCGCCCGCCCTGGTCGACGTAGAGCGTCTTGGGGGTCAGGCGGGCGGCCGGGGAACCGTACCGGCCGAACGGGCGGGGTGCGCCGGCTGCCCGCGCGGGGACGGACGCGAGGGCGAGCGCGGCGCCCGCCCCGGCGCTCGCGAGCAGGAATCCCCTTCGGGACAGGGGCGGTTGGCGGTGGTGGGGCGAGGGCATGCGGGTGCTCCTTCGCAGTGCGGCTCATCGGGGGCGAGGGCCGGGGCCGTCGGGGGCCCCGGCCGCTCGGAGGTGGCGGTCAGCCCAGGTGCCCGGCGCCCGCGCAGTGGTCGACGATCCCGGGGACGGCCTTCGCCGGATCGACCTTCGTGCGCAGGGTCGGTGTCCAGCCGGCGCCCGACTGGAGGATCTCGCCGGGCACTTCGGCGTTGTGCACGGCGATCAGGTCGGTGAGCTCACCGTTGACGTAGTTGTCGTCGGCGGTGAGCGGCGAGTCCTTCCACTTCTTCAGGATCTTCCCGGCACCGACCCCGTCCGGCAGCGTGAACGCGTTGTGCTCGGCGACGAGTTGGGACTCCATGCCGATGCCGTAGCTGTAGGAGTAGCCGTCCTTGGCCACGAAGTGGTTGTTGTAGGAGTCGACCTGCCCGAAGCGGACGCGCGGGGCGCGTTCCACCAGGTTCGAGAACAGGTTGTGGTGGAAGGTGACCTTCAGATGCCCCCGGTCGACGGCGGCCGTCGAGGCGCTGTCGCTGTTGCCGATCAGGATCGTCTTGTCGTGGTCCTCGAAGACGTTCCAGGAGGCCGTGACGTAGTCGGCTCCCTTGACGATGTCGAGCTCGCCGTCGTGCTGCTCGTAGATCCGCCCGTAGTAGTACGGCAGCGTGCTGTCCGGGTGGTCGCCGTCGGTGAACGTGTCGTGGTCCATCCACACGTGCGTGGAGCCGTAGACCACCGCGCTGTCGTACTCGGAGTTCCAGTTGCCGTCGGCGGTGTCGGTCGGGTCCCACTGCGGGAAGCAGTCGAGGGGGCTCTCGAAGCTCAGGTTGCGGACGATCACGTTGTCGACGGTCTTGATCTGCAGGCTGGCGCCCTTGAACCCGGCGTTCTTGCCGATGCCGACGATGGTGGTGTTGGCGGGCACGGCGGCCTTGATGTAGGCGTCCTGCTGCGCGGCGGAGGCACGGCGCAGCCCCTCGGGGCTGTCGTCGGGCTCGGCGTCCAGGTTCTTGTCGTGCCCCCAGACGGCGGGGTCGTACGTCTTCAGATAGGCGTCGAAGTCGTACCCCGGCACCGCGAACGAGTCACAGCTCGGCCCGTCCGCGTCGATGACACCCTTCACCTTGATGATCTTCGGCGCGCTGCCGCCGTCGGCGAGGGCGGCCTTGAAGCCGGCCCAGTCGGTGACGGTGTAGACATGCGCGGCGTCGGCGGCCGAGCCGCCGGTGGTACCGGTGCCGTACGAACCCCAGCCGTCACCGGCCCCGAGCGTCTGCCGCGCCAGATCCCTGGCCTGGGACCGGGCCTGGGGCTGGGCCTGTGCGGAGGACATCCCCGTGACACCGAGCACGAGGGCGGTGCAACCCACGACGGACGCTATGACGCGTCCATGACATTTCTGTGTACGCACTGTGCGGCTCTCCTTGGTTACGCAACCGAGGCGTCGGTCGCCTCGGGCCAGGTGATCCAGGACGTGGGAATGTCGTCGTACAGCCGGATGACGTCCCGCGGTGCGAGCACCCGCGTGCGCAGCAACTCCCGCGCCACGAGCCGCGCCACGGCGATCGCGCCCGGCGGATTGAAGTGCGTGTTGTCCTGCTCGGTGGCGGTCCAGTTGAAGTACTTCTTGGTCTCCTCGACCCCGAGCTCCTGCCACAGCGCGAGCGACAGCGCCTCGATGTCGAGCAACGCCACCCGCTCCTGTGCGGCGAGCGCACGCATGGCGGCGGGATAGTCGCCGTGGGTCGGCACGGCGTTGCCGTCGGCGTCGAACCTGCGGCGCTCGACGGGGGTGGCGAGAACGGGCCGGGCACCGTGCGAGCGCGCGCCCTCGATGTACAGCCGCAGGTAGTCCTGATACGTCGTCCAGGGCTCGGTGTACCGGGTGGGGTCCTCGCTCTTCTCGTCGTTGTGCGCGAACTGGATGAGCAGGAGGTCACCGGGCTGGATCACCGCGAGGATGGCGTCGAGCCGGCCTTCGTCGGCGAAACTCTTCGAACTGCGCCCGTTCACGGCGTGATTGGATACGGGCAGCTCCTTGCGGAGGAAGAACGGAAGCGCCATTCCCCACCCTGTTTCGGGAGCGGCGTCGGCGTATTTCTGCGCGGCGGTTGAATCACCGGCAATGTAGAACGTGCGGGAACGGTGGGTGGCTTGGGCCGTGCCATTGACGGCGAATGCCAAAGGAACTGCAGCAAGAGCAGCCGCGGTGACCTGTCTACGGGTGAGCGAAAACACCGTGCACCTTCCAGGCTTTTGTCTTTTTGGGGGCGCGGGGAACTGCGCGACCAGCCACAACCGACCGGCAGTCCCCCACCAACCGAAACCAACCGAGCAGCTCAGTGGTTCTTCTTCCAGTCCGCCTGCGCCTTGTTCAACTGGTCCGCAAGCGTGTCCAGGAACTCCTTCGCCGTCATCTTCCCGAGCAACACCTTCTGGAAGTTCGGCTCGTTGTCCGCCTTGGAGATCGTGTTCCAGTCCGGCAGGTAGTACGGCAACTGCACAATCTTCGTACCGTCACCGTTCAGCGCCTCCGCCGCCAGCTTCGTGGGCTCGGCCTTCTGAATCCACGCATCCTTCGCGGCCTCGATGTTCGCAGGGATCTGCCCCGCGGACTCGTTGAACTTCGAGTTCTCCTCGTGCGAGACCGCGAACTCGACGAACTTCCACGCGGCCGCCTTGTTCTTGCTGGACTTGAAGACACTCAGCCCGTCGACGGGGTTGGAGATCTGCACCCGCGTACCGTCGTCCATCGTCGGATTGGGCAGACCACGGAACTTGTCCGCGCCCAGCGCCTTCAGATGGTCCTGGTACGAGCCGAGGTTGTGGCTCAGCATCCCGATCGTGCCGCTGTCCCACTGCGCGACCATCTTGGTGAAGTCGTTGTTGACGTCGGCGGACGGGGTGTCCTTCTTGTACAGGGCGACGTACTTCTCGAACGCGGCCACGATCTTCGGGTCGTTGACCGTGGTCCTGTCGCCGTTCCAGAACGAAGTGATACCGCTCTGGCTGTACGACGCGTCCAGAGCGGGCGCGATGGAACCCTCGCCGCCACGGATGGTGAATCCGAACTGGTTCTTCTTCTTGTCGGTGAGCTTGCCGGCCGCCTCGTAGAACTTCGACCACGTGGTCGGTGCCTCCAGACCCGCCTTCTTGAACAGGTCGGTCCGGTACCACAGCGTGCCGTTGTTGGACGAGGTCGGGATCTGGTACAGCTTGTCGCCGCCGCCCGCGGCCCGGCTGCTGTCCAGCAGGTTCTGGCTGAGCTTGCCGTTCAGCGAGCTCTTCTCGAGCCTGCTGTCCAGCGGCTCGAGGGCGCCCTGGACCGCGACCTCGGCGAGCATCGCGGTGCCCACGCCTCCTACGTCGGGCAGGCCGCCGCCCTGGATGGCGGTGTCGTACTTGGACTGGGCGCTCGCGGCGGGGATGCCGACGTAGTTGACCTTGATGTCCGGGTTCTTCTTCTCGAAGTCGGCGATGATCTCCTTCCAGATGTCGGTACGGACACCGCCGTTGTTGTCCCAGAAGGTGATCTCGCCCTTGCCGGAGCCCTCGTTGCCCTTGTCCCCCGCGCTGCCGCTGCCGTCGTCGCCGCAGGCGGTGGCGGTCAGCGCGAGCACGGAGCCCAGGGCGACGGCGACGGCCGCGCGCCTGCTTCTGCGGATGCTGCTCTTCATTGGTCGGCTCTCTTCTTCTGGATCCAACTGAGATATGAAGTTGTGGGGGGTATGCAGAGCACTGCTCAACTGCTGGTGTGGGGAGCCCAGTTGTCGTTGCCCTTGAGGTAGTCCGCGACGGTGTGGGTCTTCGCGTCGGCGTCGCTCATCTGCGGCCGGTCCGCAGTCACCGCGGCCCCCGGCCCGTGGTTCCGGTACTCCGAGAACCGCGCGTCCTGCCACGAGAACCCGCTCATGTCGGTCCACGGCGAGGACTTCACCGCGGCAGGCAGCTCGGTGTCCCGGATCAACACCTGTGCCACGGCTTCCGGTTCACCACCGGGATGCCACGGCCGCCCCAGGTGGAAGGACTGCTCGGGTGCGTCGCTCACGACCTTCGACCGCGTGATCAGGAACCCGTACGGATTGCCGGTCCACGTCGAAGCGGCCGTCATATAGCCGTTGTTGGTGGTCGAGCCCCGGCTCAGCAGCCGGATCACCGACCGCTCGATCACGGTCGTGGCCCGCCCGTAGACGAAGTCGACATCGCCCTCGATGTACGAGTCGCGGATGTAGACCCGGCCGACGGTGGTCAGCTTGGGGGTGTCGGTCATCAAGGTGTCCTGGTTGCCCAGGAAGGCGGTGTCCTCGAAGACGATCCGGTCGCCGGTGGTCTTCATCGCGAGGGCCTGCTCGCCGTTCAGCTCGACCGCCGCCTCGTCGAAGTCGTTGCTGAAGGTGAGGTTGCGGGCGGTGACGTCGTTCGCGGCGATCCGTACCGTCGCGCTGCCCGTCGAACCGCCGTACGCGGCAGGCGTGTCGTGGACGATGACGGTGTCGGAGCGGTCCCGGCCGGTCCCCTGCAGCACGATGTCCGGCTTGGTCGCGGGGATGTAGACCTTGGCCCGGTACGTGCCGGGAGCGACGGCGATCGTCACCGGTACGGCGTTCCCGTCGGGCACGGCATCGACGGCGGCCTGCACGGTCGGGTAGTCCGAAGGAACGTGCAGCGTCACCCCGATCCGCTTCTGCGGCCCCGAGAACTTCGTCACCAGCGCCGGCACCACGGCCGCCGGATCCAGCCGGTAGTCGTAGAACTCCCGCGGATCGAAGGCGGCACCCCACTCGTCGGTCCGCCCGGTGGTGTTCTTCAGGATCGACCCGCGCTGCACCAACTCCGCGGTGGCGTCGGCCTGGTAGGGGTGCTGGACGCCGTCGTAGTAACTGTTCTCGATGACCATCCTGGTGTGGCCGCGCGACCAGTTCCCGTACGTCCATACCGGGTCGCCGTCGGACACCTGCGCCGACAGGTAGTTGTTGTAGAGGTGTGCGTAGGCGCAGTTGTCGGCGGACGGGTTGCGCTGCTTCGTGCCCGAGAACCAGTTGTGGTCGATGGTGACCTGGGTGACCACGTTGGACGTCCAGCCGATCCCGAACGCCTTGTTGTGGTTGCTGAACCGGTTGTAGGAGACGGTGATGTACTGACTGTCCTTGCGCAGGTCGATCAGTCCGTCGCCCATGTGCGTGAGGCGGTTGTGGTCGATCCAGACGTGGTCGACGGTGTCCATCTGGATCGCGTCGAAGTCCTGCGTCTTGCCGTCCCAGTCGCCCTCGACGTAGGAGTCCCGGATCGTCAGGTTGCGGATGATCACGTTGTGCGTGCCGGGGTTGAGATGCAGTTCGCCGTGGACGATCTCGCCGGTGGTGCCGACGCCGATGATGGTCTTGTTCGAGCCGACGATGATGTCCGACCCGAAGGGCTCGACTGCTATCGCCCCCGAGACCCGGATGATGTACGGCTCCTCGGCCGCCGCGTACCTGGCCAGCGCGGCCTGGTCGGTGACCGTCACGACCTTGCCGCCCGCACCGCCGGTGGTCCCGCCGGCGAGGGAGGCGAAGCCGTGCGGCTTGTCGGTCCAGCGATCGGCGGCGGCCGAGGTCCCCACGGAAGTCGCGGAGCCCGAAGTCCCCACCGGACTCGCGGCCTTGGCCTGACCGATCGCCCCCAGGCTCAACGCGGCCACCAAGCCGATCACGGCGGCCAGAACCTTGCCGGCCCCCGGTCTCGGTCCTGGCAAGCGCTTGCTATGAAGGTGCTGCGTCATTGCGGCTCCCAACAGGCGTACGGGTGCGGTGGGTTGCACGGGTGCGGTGGTTACAAGGAGTCGATCCTGAAGTGCGCGAAGGTTGCCGCGCCGGCGTGACCCGAGCCGACGGGCGCGAGCGCGAACAGGCCGAGCAGCGCGCCGACCCAGCGCCACGGGGTGGCGGCGAAGACGGGACCGGACGGGCGAAGGCCGTCCCCGGTGTCGTAGCGGAACCGGCAGCGCGCCCCGGCCCCGATCTCGATCCGCAGCCGTACGCGCCCCTGCGGCGCGAGCCGCGGATGGTCGGCGTCCCGTTCCTTCTCGGCGACGGCCTCCGCGAACCGGTGCACGAGATGCACCGCCCCGTCGGCCCCGCGCTCGAGCCCGATCCAGCCGAACGCGTCGCCGAGGACGGCGAGTCCGGCCCGGGCGCCCGGCTCCTCGCTGTGCAGGGCGAGCTCCACCTCGACCGCGGACGGCGTGCCGGGCAGCCGCTGGGTGAGGACGTTCGGGAGTTTGCGCAGGTCGTGGGCGTCGGCCGAGCGGACGCAGGACAGGCGCAGTCCGTCGCCGGAGTGCTGGGTGGCCCAGCCCTCCCGCGGGTTGGCGGTCCAGGACCACTGGCGGCCGAAGCGTCCGCCGGGGAAGTCGTCGTCCGTGGCGGGCGCGGCGGGCGGCTGCGGCGGCAGGTCGGGCTTCTTGTGTACGGCGACGGGGGCACCGTCGTCACCGAGGACGGGCCAGCCTCCTCCGCTCTCGGCTTCGCCCGAGCGGGAGGTGCCCCCACCGCCCCAGCGCATCGGCTGGAGGTGCACGACCCTGCCGTACGCGCCCCGCTGCTGGAAGTGCAGGAACCAGTCCTCGCCGGACGGGGTGCGCACCCAGCCGCCCTGGTGGGGGCCGTTGACGTCGGTGTCCTTCTGCTCCAGGACGATCTTCTCCTCGTACGGCCCGAAGAAGCCCCGCGAGCGGAAGGCGCCCTGCCAGCCGGTCTCGACTCCGCCCGCCGGGGCGAGGATCCAGAACCAGCCGTCGTGCTTGTAGAGCTTGGGGCCTTCGAGGGTGAACCAGCCCGGGATGCGGTCGCCGTCGACGATCAGCTTGCCCTCGTCGAGGAGTTCGGTGCCGTCGGGGTGCATACGGTGGCCGGTGAGGCGGTTCTTGACCCCGGAGCGGGACTTGGCCCAGGCGTGCACGAGGTAGGCCTCGCCGGTCTCGTCGTCCCACAGGGGGCAGGGGTCGATGAGTCCCTTGCCGGCCTTCACCAGGTGCGGTCGTGTCCAAGGGCCGCGTATCTCGGGGGCGTTGACCTGGAAGATGCCCTGGTCGGGGTCGCCCCAGAAGATCCAGAAGCGGTCGTCGTGATGGCGCAGCGACGGCGCCCAGACTCCGCAGTCGTGGCGGGGGGTCCTGAACTCGGCCGCCGGTTCCAGGAGTTGGAGGGCGTGGCCGACCAGGGTCCAGTTGACGAGGTCGCGCGAGTGCAGCAGCGGCAGGCCGGGGGCGCGGCCGAAGCTGGAGGCGGTGAGGTAGAAGTCGTCACCGACGCGGACGACGTCCGGGTCGGACCAGTCGGCGTCGAGGATCGGGTTCGTGTAGACGTCGGGGGTCGGCGGCGCGGGGGCGTCGGGGACCTGGTTCGTGTGGACGTCGTTCGTCACTGGCTCACCGCCTTGCGGACCAGCGCCGCCGCCTCGTGCCGCGACAGCCGGCCGTCGGCGACGACGGTCACGATGCGCCGTACGACGGTGCCGCCCGGCTCGATCGGCAGCCGCTCGTCGTACGCCAACGACGAGCCCACGCCCGGGTATTCGGTGGTCCGCACGAACCACGGGTCCCGGCGGGTCTGCTCCGTGGCGCCCGCGAGGACGAGGGTCCAGGTGCTGCCCGCGAGGGCGAGCCAGTCGGCGCGGCTGCCGTGCACCTCCGGCTCGCCCTCGCGGTCGGCGGTGAAGACGTCGGGGGCGTCCTGCTCCTTGCGGGCGCGCCAGAAGAAGCCGCCGTAGGCCGCTCCCGGACGGCCGTTGGTGGCCGGGCTGCCGATGGACAGGTGACCGGACGTCACATTCGTCAGGGAGAAGGTGAAGTCCAACGCCCAGGCGGCGTCGGTGAGTTCGGTGGCGGCGACCGTACGGCGCTCGCGCAGCAGCTCCGCTCCCGACGCCACCCAGCGCAGCTCCTCCACGAAGCCGTCGGGGTCGCGCAGCTGGAAGGAACTGTGGCGCTGGGCGCCGTGGTTGTCCAGCTCGGTCGGCCCCTGGTCGCGGACGTACGTCCGGCCGCCCCAGAAGTTGTGCCCCTCGACGTCGGGAACGGCGACACCGACGCCGAGGTGGTGGATGTGGTCGGCGGGGCTGAGCTCGGTGACCGCCGTGCCGGCCAGGGTGGTGACGGGGTGCAGATAGGGGCGCGGGGAGAGCCTGGCCGGCAGTTCGGGCCGGGTGACGTAGCGGCCGACCGGGCGGCCGGCGACGCGCAGGACGGGCGAGTCGGTCGTCGTCATCACGTGCTCACCTCTTTGGGTAGGGCCCAGGTGGCGCCGAGTTCGGAGTAGAGGGCGAGGGTGTCGGCGGCGGCCGCGACGAGTCCGTCGATGCCGTCCACGACCCTGCGGTCCTCGTCGGGGATCAGGTGCCAGGACCCGGCCGGCAGCGGGGCCGGGTCCGGGGCCAGTCGAATCGCTTCAACAACCCTCATGAAGGCGCCCGTTGCGTCCGGGGTGACCAGCAGCTCGGCGCCGTCGGTGAGGTGGTCGACCAGGTTCTCCAGCAGGTCGGTGCGGCCGTACTCGTACTCCTGAGGCCCGTGGTCGGCGCGCTGGAGCAGGACGCGGTCCTGCTTGTACCAGAAGGTGATCCGCCCGCTGGTGCCGTGCACGACGACGTACGGGTCCTCGGGGTCCTCGGCGCACAGCGTGGCCGCGACGGTGATCTGGCGGTCGCGGGCGGTGGTGACGCGAACGCAGGAGGTGTCGTCGGACTCGATGTCGTTGGCCCGCAGCAGCTCGAGCTCGATGTCGGTGACGTCCTCGGCGCGTGTGGTGCCGTTCAGCGCGAGGGCGGTGGCGACGGCGTGCGCGAGGGGGTTGGTCAGCACACCGTCGATCACGTCGACGCCGTTCAGGCGCCGCTTCCCGGCCCAGGGCGCACGGCGGTAGTAGGACTCCGGCCGCGCCCAGGCGCCGGCCCCGCCGATCCCGACGACCTCGCCGATGGCACCCTCGGCGACCATCTGCCGGATCGCGGGCACGGCGTGCGAGCCCAGCGACTGGAAGCCGATCTGGCAGACCACGCCCGCCTCGGCGACCCCGTCGGCCATCCGCCGGAACTCGGCGTACGACGGCGCGGGCGGCTTCTCCAGGAGGAGGTGAACGCCCTTGCTCGCGGCCGTCAGCGCCAGGTCGGTGTGGGTGGGGATCGGTGTGCAGATCACCGCGATGCGGGCGCCGGTGGAGTCGAGGAGCGCGCCGAAGTCGGCGGACTGCTCGGGTGTGCCGAGGCCCTCCGGGATCTCGTCGGCGGCCAGCGGGGTCAGCTCGCAGATGCCTGCCAGCCGTACGATCCCCTTGTCCTGGAGCCGGCGGATGTTGTCCAGGTGCCAGCGGCCGTGGCCGCGCGCGCCCGCCAGGACGCTGTCTACGGTGCTCATGGGATCCTCCCTGCGCCCGCGCCGCGCGCCACCTCTCGGTCGGCCACCGCGGCGCTGTCGATCTGTGCGTGCAGGGTAGGCGTCCAGCCGACGTCGGCGGTGAGGTCGCGCTCGCTGCCGGAGTTGTAGGCGTCGTAGATCGCCAGAAGATCCACCGGATAGCCGTTGAAGAGGGTGCCGCTCTGGTGCAGGGCGGTGCCGTTCCAGCTCTTCACGAGGTCGGCGACCTCGACATGGCCCGGGGTGTGGAAGGAGTTGTTCTCGGCGTAGATGCCGGACTCGGTGGAGACGCCGAGCGAGTAGCGGTATTCGGCTCCCTGCGGGACGACGTACCGGTTGTCGTAGACGTGCACCTGCCCGAAGCGGACGCGGGGCGCGCGCTGGACGACCGACTCGAACTGGTTGTGGTGCAGCGTGACCCGCAGCCTGCCGCGGTCGCCCGTCGCCGAGTCGCTGTTGCCGATGAGCATCGCCTTGTCGTGGTCGGCGAACCGGCTCCAGGAGACGGTGACCAGGTCGGAGCCGTTGGTGATGTCCAACAGGCCGTCGTGGCGCAGGTAGTTGCGGGCGAAGTAGACGGGCTCCCTCGCGTCCGGGTGGCCCTTGTCGCTCGCGGTGACGTGGTCGATCCACACATGTGTGGCGCCGGTCAGCCAGATGTTGTCGTACGACGTCTTCCAGTCGCCGAGGCCGCCCGTGTTGGGCTGCCAGACGGGGAAGCAGTCGTAGGCGTCGCGCAGGTCGAGGTTGCGGATGATGACGTTGTTCGCGTTCTTGACCTGGAGGCTGGCGCCCTTCAGGACCGCGTTGCCGAGGCCGACGATGGTGGTGTTGGAGCCGACGGGCAGGGTGACCCGCTCGGCCTGCTTGGCGGCCGATGCCTGGCGGGCCTCCTCCTGCTCGCCGCTCGGCTTGGCGGAGCCCCGGGTGCGGGGGTCGTAGGCGGCGAGGTACTTCTTCAGGCCGTAGCCGTCGGTGGCGTAGTCGGCGCAGTCCAGGGGGTGGCCGTCGTCGTCGGTGTTGGCGTCGATCGTCCCCGCGACCTTGATGATCTTCGGGGTGTCGCTGCCGCCGTCCAGGGCACGGACGAGGCCTGCGCGGTCGGTGACAGTGAAGACATGGGCGTCGTCGGCGGCCGAGCCACCGGTGGTGCCGGTGCCGTAGGCTGCCCAGCCGTCGTCGGCGGGGAGGGTGTCGCGGCTGATGTCGCGGTCACTGCCGGAGTCGGCGTGCGCGGGGACGCACAGCACTCCCAACAGGGCTGCACCCAAGGTGACCTGACGGAGTCTCATCCCTTCACCGCCCCCGCGCTGAAGCCGGTGATCAGCCACTTCTGGATGAAGGCGAACACGATCACGACGGGTACGGCCGCGATGATGCCGCCCGCGGCGAGCGCGCCGAGGTCGACGCTGTCCGCGCTCATCAGGGTGTTGAGGCCGACCGGGATGGTCTGCTTGCTCTGGTCGCTCAGGAACATCAGGGCGAACAGGAAGTGGTTCCAGGCGTGCACGAAGGCGAAGGAGCCGACGGCGATCAACCCGGGCCGCAGCAGCGGCAGTACGACGATCCGGAAGGCAGTGAGGCGATTGCAGCCGTCGACCCAGGCGGCCTCTTCGAGGGAGTACGGCACGTTCCGGATGAAGCCGCTGATCAGGATCATCGACAGCGGCAGCTGGAAGACGGTCTCGGCGATGATGACGCTGCCGAGCGAGTTGATCATCCGCAGGTTGGCGAAGATCTCGAAGAGCGGCACCAGGAGCAGCGCGCCCGGTACGAACTGGGTGCAGAGCAGGGCGAGCATGAAGGCCCGCTTGATCTTGAAGTTGAACCGGGCGAGCGCGTAGCCGCCGGCGAGCGCGACCAGGGTCGTCATCACCAGGGTCGCGACGCCGACGAGCACGCTGTTCTGGAAGTAGGTGCCGAACGCCCGCTCGTTCCAGACCTTCTCGAAGTGCTCGAAGGTCATCGGCCAGGGCACGAGGGAGGTCGAGCCGGCCGGGCGCAGGGCGAAGAGCAGGATCCAGTAGAAGGGGATCAGGGTGAAGAGGAGGTAGATCGACAGGGGGACGTAGATGTGCCGGCGGGGGACCTCGTCCCAGGCACGGCGCTTCTTCCGCGGCCGGGCGGGCTCGGCCGCCACGCGCTCCGGCGCGGGTGCGATCTCGGTGATCACTTCTCCTCACCTCCGAACTTGCTCAGCCGCAGATAGACCATCGAGCAGAAGAGCAGAATCACGAACGCCACCGTGGTCAGGGCCGATGCGTAGCCGAAGTTGTGGGCGTCGACGCTGGTGTTGGCGATGTAGAGCGGGAGCGTCGTGGTCTCTCCCGCCGGTCCGCCGCCGGTGAGCGTGTAGAGCAGGTCGACGTTGTTGAACTCCCACACCGCGCGCAGCAGCGTCGACAGGACGATGGCGTCCTTCAGGTGCGGGAGCGTGATGTGCCAGAACTGCTTGAGGCGGCTGGCCCCGTCCACCTCGGCGGCCTCGTACAGGTCCTTCGAGACGGACTGGAGGTCGGCGAGGATGAGGATCGCGAAGAAGGGGACGCCGCGCCAGAGGTCGGCAACTATCGCCGCGGGGAAGACGGTCGAGGTGTCCGAGAGCCAGCTCGTGCCGTACGAGCCGATGCCCATGTCCGCGAGATAACGGGTGATGCCCGTCTGGGAGTTGTAGAGCAGCACCCAGATCGCGGAGGTCAGCACACCGGAGACGGCCCACGGCGAGAAGACCAGCGCCCGGCCCAGCGCCCTTCCCACGAAGGTCTGGTTGACGATCAGCGCGAGGGCGAGACCGAAGAGCAGCTGCAGACCGACCTCGACAATGACCCACTTGGCGCTGAAGGTCAGCGTGTCCCAGAACTGCGGGTCGTCGGTGAAGGCCTGGACGAAGTTGTCGAAGCCCGCGAAGCCGTTCCGCCACGGCTTGGTGGGGTTGTAGTTCTGCAGGCTGTAGTAGAAGACGCTGATGACCGGGTAGGCGATGAAGCCCAGCATCAGCAGGGCCGCCGGCGCGATCAGCAGGTACGGCAGCCTGCGCGGCGTGGCGGAGGCACGGCGCCGCCGGGGTGGCGCGGGCGGTTTCGCCACGGCTGCGGCTTGGGCCATGACTGGTCTCCGTTCTCGGTACGTCGTGCGTGCGTCGTGCATGCGTGGAGCAGGAAGCGCTTTCTCGTCGTGCGTGGTGCGTTCTTGGCCGTGCCTGGGGTGGTGCGGTGGTTCAGCCCGCGTACGGGTCGGCGACCCGGCCCGGACGGGCGAGGAACTCGAAGTCGCAGCCGGTGTCGGCCTGGGTGATCTGCTCGTTGTAGAGCGCGCCGTAGCCGCGCTCGTAACGGGTGGGCGGCGGCGTCCAGTCCGCCCTGCGGCGCGCCGACTCCTCGTCGTCCACGTGGAGATGGAGGGTGCGCGCCTCGACGTCGAGGGTGATGAGGTCCCCGGTCCGCACGAGGGCCAGCGGGCCGCCGATGTACGACTCGGGCGCCACGTGCAGCACGCACGCGCCGTAACTCGTGCCGCTCATCCGGGCGTCGGAGATCCGCACCATGTCCCGCACGCCCTGCTTCAGCAGGTGGTCGGGGATGGGCAGCATCCCGTACTCGGGCATGCCCGGCCCGCCCTTGGGCCCGGCGTTGCGCAGCACCACCACGCTGTCGGCGGTGATGTTCAACTCCGGGTCGTTGATGGTGCGTTGCATGGTCCTGTAGTCGTCGAAGACGACCGCGGGACCGGTGTGCTTGAGCAGGTGCGGCTCGGCGGCGATGTGCTTGATGACGGCGCCGTCGGGGCACAGGTTGCCGCGCAGGACGGCGACGCCGCCCTCGCCGGCCACCGGGTTCTCGCGGGTGCGGATGACATCGTCGTTGTGGACGACGGCGCCCTCGATCTGCTCGCCCAGAGTGCCGTTGACGGTCCGCCGCTCCAGGTGCAGCAGGTCGGTGATCCGCGAGAGGAAGGCCGGCAGGCCACCGGCGAAGTAGAAGTCCTCCATGAGGTACGTCTGTCCGCCGGGCCGCACGTTCGCCAGCACCGGCACGGTACGGGCGATGCGGTCGAAGTCGTCGAGGGAGAGCTTGATCCCGGCTCGGCCCGCCATCGCGATCAGGTGGATCACGGCGTTGGTGGAGCCGCCGAGCCCGAGCACCGTGGTGACGGCGTCCTCGAAGGCCTCGCGGGTGAGGATCCCGGACGGCTCGAGACCGGTCCAGGCGAGTTCCACGGCGCGGCGCCCGGAGGCGGCGGCCATCCGCTCGTGCCCGGAGTCGACGGCCGGGATCGAGGAGGCGCCCGGCAGCGTCATGCCGAGCACTTCCGCCGCCGCGGTCATCGTGGACGCGGTCCCCATGGTCATGCAGTGACCGGGCGAACGTGCCAACCCACGCTGGAGCTCACCGAGTTCGCAGTCCGTCAGGTTGCCCGCGCGGTGCTCGTCCCAGTACTTCCACATGTCGGTACCGGACCCGAGGGTCTCACCGCGCCAGTGCCCCGGCAGCATCGGCCCCGCCGGCACGAAGATCGACGGTACATCGGCGGAGGCGGCGCCCATGAGCAGCGCCGGCGTCGACTTGTCGCAGCCCCCGAGCAGCACCGCCGCGTCGACCGGATACGAGCGCAGCAACTCCTCCGTCTCCATCGCGAGCAGGTTGCGGTAGAGCATCGGGGTCGGCTTCTGGTAGGTCTCCGAGAGCGTGGCGACCGGGAACTCGAGCGGGAAGCCCCCGGCCTGCCACACCCCCCGCTTGACCGCCTCGGCGCGCTCGCGCAGATGGACGTGGCAGGGGTTGATGTCGGACCAGGTGTTGAGGACGGCGATCACCGGGCGGCCCCGGTACTCCTCCGCCTCGTAACCCAGCTGGCGCATGCGGGCGTTGTGCGACCAGGTGCGCAGCTGGCCCTCGGTGCCGTACCACTGATGGCTTCTCAGTTCCTCGGGGCGCTTTCTGTCGGTCATATCGACCACCCCGCGGCTATCGCGGCGACCTCGGCCCGCTCGTCCTCGGGCAGCGTCCTGCTGGGCGGGCGGACGTCGCGGCGGCACAGGCCGAGGGAGGCGAGGGCCTCCTTGACGACGGTGACGTTGTTGGCGGAGCCGTTCGCGGCGCGCAACTCCTCGAAGCGGCGGATCTGTTCCCAGACCTTCATGGCGGCCGGGTAGTCGCCGGATCGAAGCGCTTCGATCATATTCAGCGAAACCGACGGGGCGACGTTCACGAGTCCGGAGGTGAAGCCGGTGGCGCCCGCGGAGAAGTACGAGGGCGCGTACGGCTCGGCGAGACCGGCGACCCAGACGAAGCGGTCGAGCCCCGCGTCCCGCGCGAACGCGGCGAACTTGGCGGCGTCCGGGACGGCGTACTTGACCCCGATGACGTTCGGGCAGGAGTCGGCGAGTTCGGCGAGGCGCAAGCCGGAGAGCTGGGCGTTGCGGATGTACGGGACGACGCCGAGCTCGGGGACGGCCGCGGCGATGGCGCGGTGGTAGTCGACCCAGCCGGACTGGGAGACGTACGGGTGGACGGGCTGGTGGACCATCACCATCTGGGCGCCGAGTTCGCGGGCGTGGCGGGCTGAGGCGACGGCGGTGGGCACGTCGTGGCCGACCCCGACGAGGACGGCCGCCCGTCCGCCGGCCTCGTCGATGGTCAACTCCGTGACGAGACGGCGCTCTTCGGGGGTGAGGGCGTAGAACTCGCCGGTGTTCCCGTTGGGGGTGAGGATCCGCACCCCGCCCTCGAGCAGCCGACGCAGCAGGGCCCGGTGGGCGTCCTGGTCGACGGTGCCGTCCTCGGCGAACGGAGTCACCGGGATCGCCACCACGTCGGCCAGGGCCGCCCGCCCGGTCTCGAACGTCACGCTGCTCATGCCTGCCCTTCCTCTTCCCTTGCCTGGGGGAACGCTCGCTGCACGAAGGACGCGATGTGGTCGTGGAGGGCGCGCGCGGCGCCGTCGCCGTCGCCGTCCAGGGCGAGCCGGAGGATCTCCCGGTGCTCGTTCGCCTCCCGCTCCCAGGAGGGGTCGGCGGCCCAGGCGACGGCGGAGACGAGGGCGGCCTGGTCACGGACCTCGTCGAGCATCCGGCCGAGCAGCGGGTTGCCGCACGGCAGGTAGAGGGCCCGGTGGAACTCCCGGTTCGCGAGGGAGCGTTCGGCGGTGTCGGTGGCGTCGTCGGCGCGGGTGAGGGCGTCACGGGCGGCGTCCAGGGAGGCGCCCCGCCTGACCGCCCGCCTGAGCGCCTCGGGCTCGAGGAGCAGCCGCACGTCGTACACCTCGCGTGCCATGTCCGCGTCCACCATGCGTACCGTGACGCCCTTGTACTGGCTCATGACGACCAGTCCGGTGCCGGCCAGGGTCTTGAGCGCCTCCCGCACCGGGGTCTTGGACACCCCGAACTGCGCGGCGAGCTCGGTCTCGACCAGGGCCTGACCCGGCGTCAACCGCCCGGTGAGGATGCGGCGTTTGATCTCCTCCAGCACGTACTGCGTGCGGGAGGGGATCGGCGTGGGCACAGAGGTCATGCGCGCCTCTCGGATCTCGCGTATCGCGTCTCATATATGACGTACGAAGTACGACGCGTTGAAGGTAGGAGGGGCCGCATGTTTCGTCAATGCTTCTGACAAAGGAAGTTGGGGTTGTTGCTTCCTGTCCTTGGGATTACGGCGTCCAGCCCGGGTGGCGCCCGCTCAGCCCCACCGCCCGGTCCAGCAGCGAGGCATCCGCCGGTACCGGGACCACCGGGCCGAAGATGCCGCCGCCCCGGCTCGGGTCCTCGGCCGCGGCCAGCAGGAAGTCGTGGGACGCCTGGAGTGCGGCCGGGTCGGGGGTGTAGTCCTGGCCGGTGGCGCGGGCCAGATCCCAGCCGTGGATGACCAGTTCGTCGACGGCCACCGCTCCCGCGACCTCGCCGGGCAGGTCCACGCCGCCCGCGCGGGTCATCCCCGTCCAGGCGGACGGGTCGCGCCAGGCGTCGGCCAACTCGTCCAGCACCTTGGGGAGTTCCTCGCGCCAGTCGGGAGCGATGTCCGGGGTGACGTCTCCCGGATTCGTGTCGGTCGTGGCGCCCAGGTCCTTGCGGGCGGCGTCCCGGAAGGCGACGGACAGACCGAGCAGATGGCCCAGCATGTTGCGCACCGCGCAGTCCGGGCAGGGCGTCCCGTCCGCCAGCTGCTCCTGGCGCACCCCTTCCGCGAGCCGTGCGATCACGCGGGTCTGCGGTCCGAGGTCGAGGGTCGTGTCGGTCATGCGCTGCTCCTCACGGTCGTGTCTGTGTGAGGTAGACCGACCGCGACCCGGAAACTCATCGCACCCCGGGCTCGACCCGCACGAGCCCGGCCCGGCCCATCGGGGCGACGCAGCTCGTGGACGTCGACGCCATGGCCGTCCCGGTGCCCGTCCCATGGGGATTGCCGACAGGTTCCGACGGGTTCCCGCCGCCCCTCCCCCAGCCGCGGATACGGCACTTGCCTCATCCCCCGCCCAGGGCCTTAGACCCACGATGGCCAGGCATGACGACATCGGCAGGGACGACATGGACGGTGCTGCGGGTCCTGCGGGACCGCAACGCGGGGCTGTATCTGGCGGGCGTGGTGGTCTCCGGCTTCGGGACCTCGGCGCTGTGGCTCGCCTCGGGCGTGTGGGTCAAGGAGCTGACCGGCTCGGACGGACTGGCGGCGCTGTGCCTGCTCGCCATGTGGGCCCCCACGCTCGTCGGCCCCCTGCTCGGCACGCTCGCCGACCGCGTCCGCCGCAAACCCCTCCTCATCGGCGCGAACCTCCTCCTGGCCGCCCTCCTGCTCACCCTCTTCACCGTCGACTCCCCGGGCCGCCTGTGGCTGCTCTACACGGTCCTCTTCGTGTACGGCGCCGCAGGCGTCGTCCACGACGCGGCCGAGTCGGCGCTCGTCGCCGCCGCCGTCGACCACTCCCTGCTCGGCGACTTCAACGGGCTGCGCATGACGGCGACCGAGGGCATGAAACTGGTCGCCCCACTCGCGGGCGCGGGCCTCTTCGCGGCGTACGGCGGCCCGAGCGTCGCCCTGCTGGACGCCGTCACGTTCGTGCTGGCCACGGGCGTGTACACCCTGCTGCGCGTCCGCGAGGAGAAGCCGGAGCCGCCCACCAGCGGCTGGTGGCAGCGGACGGCCGAGGGCACCCGCTTCCTGTGGGCGCACGCCCGGCTGCGCCCCCTGGTCCTCGCCGGCGGCACGACGATGCTCTGCGCGGGTATCGGCGGGGCGCTGCTCTACGCCGTCATCGACGACCTCGGGCACTCCCCCGCCTACGCCGGCGTCCTGTACGCCGTCCAGGGCGCCGGCTCGGTCGCGGTCGGGCTGGTCTCGGGGCCCGCGCTGCGACGGCTGGGGGAACGCCGGTTCGCCGCGTGCGGCATCGCGCTCACGGCGGTGGCGGTAGCGGCGCGGGCGGTCCCGTCCGACCCGGTGGCCCTGGCCTGCAGCGCGGCGAGCGGCGTAGGGCTGCCCTGCGTGCTGATCGCCGCGCTGACCGCCGTGCAGCACGAGACCCCGGACGCGCTGCTCGGCCGTACGGCCGCCACGGCGAACACGCTCCTGTTCACGCCGAACGTGCTCGGGCTGGCCGCGGGGGCGGCACTCGTCGAACTCACCGACCACCGGCTGGTGTTGGCCGTCCTGGGAGCGGTCCTGCTGATGACCGCGGCTCCGCTCCGTCAGAGCGCGGCGACCGCTTCCTGCACCGACGACAGGTCGCCGTCCGACGCCAACCCGGCGTGATACAGCCGCAGTTGGGTGGCACCACGGTCCCGGGCCGCCGCCGCGTCCGAGGCGAGCGTGCCCGGGCTGCCGCCCATCCCCGAGACCACGGGGAAGTTGGCGGCGACGACGGCCGTCTCGCGGCCCTGCTCGGCGAACGGCGTCAGCAGCTCCGTACCGCCCGCGCACGGCACGACCACGCCGTCCGCGACGGACAGGATGTGCTCGGGGTCGACACCCGGGTTGGCGCCGACGTGGTACGTCACCGGGTCGGCGTGGAGCAGCACCTGGAAGTCCTCGGGGGCCGCCTCGCGCACCGCGCGGACCGCCGTCTCCTGGAGCGTGCGGGCGGTTTCGTCACGCCACGCGCGCGTGGCGGCCGCCTTCGCCTCGCCGAGCAGTTTCTCGACCCCGGCCCAGCCCCCGTCGTCCGGCGCACCCTGCCACAGCGGCTCCAGCGCGTCCCGTACGGCAGCCGCCAACTCGTCGGCGTCCAGGCCCTGTTCGCCGTAGCCGGCCCGGCAGGCCGGGCAGAAGCAGAGCGCCATCAGGTACATCCCGGCGTCCCCGAGGCCGACCCCGCCGGTCTTGTCGTGGGCGTGCAGATGCTGCAGCCCGTACCAGCCGAGGGACTCCAGCTCGGTGCCGCGCGCCCCGGGCCGTACGGCCGCCTCGGCGGCGAGGTCGACGAGGTACGCGCGCGTGGCGGGCTGGGCGATGCACGGCGCCCAGGGGTAGCGGTCTCCGTAGGCGTTGACGACGGAGGTGTCCGGACGGTCGGCGCCCAGGCGGGAGTTGTGCGCGAGGACCACCCAGGTGTGCACCTCGAGGCCGGCGTCCGCGAGGGCCGCGGCGGCCTCGCCGTACGCGTCCCCGGGCGCCCAGTCCCCGGCCGCGTACGGCCGCAGCTCCCGCCCCTCCCAGCGCGCGTCCGCGGGGTAGAGCACGGCCGCGTGCTCGGCGGTGACGATGCGGTGGCGCGGGTGGCGGGGCGTGAGCGCGCGCGTGGAGTGGTACGCGGAGGCCAGCGTCACCTGCTGGACGCCGAGCGCGGCGATACGGTTCGCGGCCTCCGGGTCCCCGTTGACGTCCCAGGGGTAGACGAAAGTCGACGCCTTCACTTGCCGTCCTCCAGTAGTGCGTACCCGCGCTCGATCAGCTCGGCGAGCTGCTTGACATGATCCTCGGCGGGTTCGTGCAGCGGCGGCCGGACCTCCCCCACGTCCAGTCCGCGCAGTCGTACACCTGCCTTGACCAGGGACACGGCGTAACCGCGGCCCTGGGCCCGGAGTTCGACGAACGGGCGGTAGAAACCGTCGAGGAGGCGGTGGGCCGTCGTGTCGTCGCCCGCCTCCAGCGCCCGGTGGAAGGCGAGGGCGATCTCCGGGGCGAAGCAGAACACGGCGGAGGAGTAGAGCGGGACCCCGATTGCGCGGTAGGCGAGCTGGGTCTGCTCGGCGGTCGGCAGGCCGTTGAAGTAGAGGAAGTCGCCCGGGACTTCGGTGCGGACGGCGCTGACGATGCGCTGCATCAGGTCGAGGTCGCCGAGGCCGTCCTTGAAGCCGATGATCCCGTCCGTGCGGGCCAGTTCGACGACGCTCTCCGGGGTGAACACGGCGTTGTCGCGCTGGTAGACGATCACCGGCAGCGCGGTCGCCGCGGCCACCTCGCGGTAGTGCCGCAGCAGCCCCTCCTGACCGGCGACCACGAGATACGGCGGCATGGCGAGCAGTCCGTCCGCCCCGGCGGCCTCGGCCAGGCGCGCGTACCGCACCGCGAGCGCGGTCCCGTACCCGGCGCCGGCCACGACCGGCACCCGCCCGGCGGTCTCCTCGACGGCCGCCCGTACGCAGGCCTCGAACTCCTCGGGCGTGAGCGCGTGGAACTCACCGGTGCCGCAGCACGCGAAGACCGCGGCGGCCCCGGCCTCGACCCCGCGGCGCACATGCGCGCGGTAGGCGTCGAGGTCGACCGAGCCGTCCGGGCCGTAGGCGGTGACCGGGAAGAACAGCGGCCCGCTGGGGATGCTGAGTCGAGCGGCGAGGGGGGCTGGCGTCACGGGCTCTCCCTGAGGCAGGCGCGTACGTTCTTCTGATCGGCGTCTATATCTCTGAACAGCACCACACTATGGAGGCGTCTCGGCGCCGGTCAAGCGCGCAAACCGCCATCCCAAGAGCAGAATTCCGGGCTTCGCGGCACACTTGACTAGGCACGTCGACCATCCTTAGCGTGTCCACGGATGTGAATACCGTGCACACATGCGGCCGCTGACCGAAGGAGAACCGAGGATGCCAGCCCCCCGCACCGTTCTGCTCACCGGCGCCGCAGGCGGGCTCGGCACCCTGATGCGGAACCTGCTCCCGGCCTTCGGCTACGAGCTGCGCCTCCTCGACCTGCGCCCGATCGAGGGCGACCCGGACGCGGTCACCGCCGATCTCGCCGACAAGAAGGCCGTGCGCGAGGCCGTGCGGGGCGTCGACGCGATCATCCACCTCGCCGGCATCTCCCTGGAAGCCCCCTTCGAGAAGATCCTCAAGGCGAACATCGAGGGCACGTACAACCTGTACGAGGCCGCCCGCGAGGAGGGCGTGCAGCGGATCGTCTTCGCGTCCTCCAACCACGCCGTGGGCTTCACCCCGCGCCCGCAGGGCGAGGACCCCCTGATCCCCGTCGACACCCCGCGCCGCCCGGACACCTTCTACGGCCTGTCCAAGTCCTTCGGCGAGGACCTCGCCCAGCTGTACTGGGACAAGTACGGCCTGGAGACCGTGTCCGTGCGCATCGGCTCCTGCTTCCCGGAGCCGACCAGCGTGCGCATGCTGTCGGTCTGGATGAGCCCGCCCGACGGCGCCCGCCTCTTCCACGCGGCCCTGACCGCCGAGAACGTCGGCCACACGGTCGTCTACGGCTCCTCGGCGAACACCCGCCTGTGGTGGGACCTCACCACCGCGCGGGCGCTCGGCTACGACCCCCAGGACGACTCCGAGCCGTACGCGGAGAAGCTGATCGCCGAGCAGGGCGAGCTGGAACCGGACAACATCGCGCACGCCTACCTGGGCGGCCACTTCGTCAGCGACCCGCCGATCTGGCCGTACTGAGCGGCTGGATTTCACGGCGGGCGGGCACCGAACGGGCCCGCCCGCCGCCGTATTCGGGCATCGCCGGTGCCCGATCTCACGCCCTCTTCCGCAGCCGCGCAGGTCCGAGGCGGGCACTCCGCTCCGCAAACGGGCGCATACGGGCAGCATCGGTCCTGCAACAGGCCTGGTCAGTGCCGCAGACCGGTTGTAGAACTTCCTGCATGGGCCGCACCGGGCCCGAACGGGCACCACAGCAGGGAAGCAGGTGACGGCGATGACGGCGAACACCGCGAAGACGGCGGAAGAGCGCCAGCGCGAGATCGTGCGGGCCGCGCGCGCCACCGGCTCGGTCGACGTCACCGCGCTCGCCACCGAGCTGGGCGTGGCCAAGGAGACCGTACGGCGGGATCTGCGCGCCCTGGAGGACCACGGACTGATCCGCCGCACCCACGGCGGCGCCTACCCCGTGGAGAGCGCCGGCTTCGAGACGACGCTGGAATTCCGCGCCACCAGCCATGTGCCCGAGAAGCGCCGGATCGCGGCCGCCGCGGCCGAGCTGCTCGGGGACGCCGAGACGGTCTTCGTCGACGAGGGCTTCACCCCGCAGCTCATCGCCGAGGCACTGCCCGGGGACCGGCCGCTGACCGTGGTCACCGCGTCCCTGCCGGTCGCGGGCGCGCTCGCCGAGGCCGACGGCATCTCCGTGCTGCTGCTCGGCGGCCGGGTCCGCCCCGGCACGCTGGCCACCGTCGACCACTGGACGACCAAGATGCTGGCCGGTTTCGTCCTCGACCTCGCCTTCATCGGCGCCAACGGCATCTCCCGCGAGCACGGCCTGACCACCCCCGACCCGGCCGTGAGCGAGGTCAAGGCGCAGGCCATCCGGGCCGCGCGCCGCACGGTGTTCGCCGGCGTGCACACCAAGTTCGGGGCGGTCAGCTTCTGCCGGTTCGCGGAGATCGGCGCACTGGAGACGATCGTCACCAGCACCCTGCTCCCGTCCGCCGAGGCCCACCGCTACTCACTGCTGGGACCACAGGTCATCCGCGTCTGAAATACCGCGCCCGAAGAACAAACCCACTCCCCAGGGCACCCCCACGCCTCAACCGCGCCCTTTATCTCCCCATATGTTCAGGAGCGATCCATGCGAACCCAGAGCCGACGACGGCCGACGCGAGCCACGCTCGCCATGGCCGCCGCAGGGACGCTGCTCGCCCCGCTGCTCTCCGGCTGTTGGGTCGGGGCGGGCGGGGGCGGCTCCGGCGGCAACTCCATCAACGTCCTGATGGTCAACAACCCGCAGATGGTGGAGCTGCAGAAACTCACCAAGGCCCACTTCACCAAGGAGACCGGCATCAAGGTGAACTTCACCGTCCTGCCGGAGAACGACGTCCGGGACAAGATCAGCCAGGACTTCGCCAACCAGGCGGGCCAGTACGACGTGGCGACGCTCAGCAACTACGAGATCCCCATCTACGCCAAGAACAGCTGGCTGCACGAGATGAACTCGTACGTCGCCAAGGACCCGTCGTACGACGAGCAGGACGTGCTGGGGCCGATGCGGCAGTCCCTGACCGCCGACGACGGCAAGCTCTACGGGCAGCCGTTCTACGGCGAGTCGTCCTTCCTGATGTACCGCAAGGACGTGTTCGCCGAGAAGGGTCTGACGATGCCGGCCCACCCCACCTGGGACCAGGTGGCGAAGCTCGCCGCCGAGGTCGACGGGGCCAAGTCCGGGATGCGCGGCATCTGTCTGCGCGGCCTGCCGGGCTGGGGCGAGGTCATGGCGCCGCTCACCACGGTCGTGAACACCTTCGGCGGCACCTGGTTCACCAAGGACTGGAAGGCCCGACTCGACTCCCCCGCCTTCGAGAAGGCGACGAAGTTCTACGTCGACCTGGTGCGGGCGCACGGTGAGTCCGGCGCCGCACAGTCCGGCTTCGCCGAGTGCCTGAACAACATGACGCAGGGCAAGGTCGCCATGTGGTACGACGCCACGTCGGCCGCCGGTTCCCTGGAGGCGTCGAACTCCCCGGTCAAGGGCAAGCTCGGCTACGCCCCCGCGCCCGTCGAGAAGACGGACTCCTCCGGCTGGCTCTACACCTGGGCCTGGGGCATCCAGAAGGCCTCCCGCAACCCGGACAAGGCCTGGAAGTTCGTGTCCTGGGCGTCCAGCAAGCAGTACGAGCAGCTGGTCGGCGAGACCAGCGGCTGGCCCAACGTGCCCGCGGGCAAGCGCGCGTCGACGTACGCGAACGCCGACTACCGCAAGTCGGCGGCGGCCTTCCAGGAGATGACGAAGCAGGCCATCGAAGGCGCCAAGCCCAACGACCCGGGGGTGCAGCCGCGCCCCGCACCCGGCATCCAGTTCGTCGGCATCCCCGAGTTCACCGATCTCGGCACCAAGGTCTCCCAGGAGATCAGTGCCGCCATCGCCGGACGCCAGTCCGTCGACTCGGCACTGAAGAAGTCCCAGCAGCTCGCCGAGAAGATCTCGAAGGAGTACGAGGGACGATGACCGCCACGACTACGGCTCCGACCGTCGCAACGCCCGTACGCAGCACGCACCGGCCCTCCGCCCGGCTGAAGGCCTGGGCCACCCGCGCCCCGCTGCTGCCCGCCCTGGTCTTCATGATCATGGTGACCCAGCTCCCGTTCGTGGCCACGCTGGTGATCTCGTTCTTCGACTGGAACGCGCTGTACCCGAACGCCCGTCACTTCACCGGCCTCGACAACTACAAGGAGGTCCTGACCGACGCGGACCTGCGCCACTCGGTGTGGACGACGGTCCTGCTGACGGCCACGGTGGTCCTGCTCAGCCTGATCCTGGGCCTGGCGCTCGCCCTGCTCCTGGACCGCAAATTCCGCGGCCGGGGCGTGGTCCGCACACTGCTGATCGCACCGTTCCTGGTGGTCCCGGTGGCGGCCGCCCTGCTCTGGAAGCACGTGCTGTTCAACCCTGAATACGGCCTGCTCAACGGCCTGTTGCACTACGTGGGCGGCCCGCAGCCGGACTGGATCTCCAACAACCCGCTGCTCGCGGTGGAGGCATCGCTGATCTGGCAGTGGACGCCGTTCATGATGCTGATCCTGCTGGCGGGCCTGCAGAGCCGTGACAACGAGCAGTTGGAGGCCGCGCGGGTCGACGGTGCAAGCGACTGGCAGATCTTCCGCCATCTGACGCTCCCGCACCTGCGCCGCTACCTCGAACTCGGCGCCCTGCTGGGCTCGATCTACATCGTCCAGAACTTCGACGCGGTCTTCACGATCACGTCCGGCGGCCTGGGCACCGCCAACCTCCCCTACACCGTCTACCAGAGCTTCTACCAGGCGCACGAGAACGGCCTCGCCTCGGCCGCGGGCGTCCTGGTGGTCATCGGCTCGATCATCATCGCGACCTTCGCCCTGCGCGTGGTGTCGTCCCTGTTCCGCGAGGAGGTGTCCCGCGCATGAGCACGGTCGCCGTACGAACAAGCCCCCGCCGCAAGGGAGTCGGCCTGGGCCTGGTGGCCTGGCTGGTCGGGATCGTCTTCTTCCTGCCCATCGCCTGGATGGCACTGACGTCCTTCCACTCCGAGGCGGACGCGGCCACCAACCCGCCGTCCTTCGGGGCCGCCCTCACCCTGGACGGCTACCGCGAGTTCTTCGGCACGGGCGGCGGCGCGAGCCCCTGGCCGTCGCTGATCAACTCGACGGTGGCGTCCGTGGCGTCGACGGCCCTGGTGCTGCTGCTCGCCCTCCCGGCGGCGTACGCGCTCTCGATCCGCCCGGTGAAGAAGTGGACGGACGTCCTGTTCTTCTTCCTGTCGACGAAGATGCTGCCGATCGTCGCGGGCCTGCTGCCGATCTACCTGTTCGCCAAGAACACGGACATGCTCGACAACATCTGGCTGCTGGTCATCCTGTACACCTCCATGAACCTGCCGATCGCCGTGTGGATGATGCAGTCGTTCCTGGCCGAGGTCCCGGTGGCGGTGATCGAGGCGGCGCAGATCGACGGGGCACGCCTGCCGACGATCCTCGCGCGCGTGGTGGCCCCGATCGCCCTGCCCGGCATCGCCGCAACAGCCCTGATCTGCTTCATCTTCAGCTGGAACGAACTCCTCTTCGCCCGAGTCCTGACGGGCGTGGTCGCCGAGACCGCCCCCGTCTTCCTGACCGGCTTCATCACCAGCCAGGGCCTGTTCCTGGCGAAGGTGTGCGCCGCGTCGCTCGTCATCTCCCTGCCGGTGCTCGCCGCGGGGTTCGCCGCCCAGGACAAGCTGGTCCAGGGCCTGTCACTGGGAGCCGTCAAATGAAGGCCGCCGTCATCGAGTCCGTGGGCCGCGCCGTCGTCGCCGAGGTCCCGGACCCGACGCCCGGGCCGCGCGAGGTCGTCGTCGAGGTCGCCGCGTGCGGCCTCTGCGGCACCGATCTGCACATCCTGCAGGGCGAGTTCGCACCGAAGCTGCCGATCGTGCCCGGGCACGAGTTCGCCGGCGAGGTGGTCGGCGTCGGCACCCAGGTCACGGAGGTCGCGGTCGGCGACCGGGTGGCGGTCGACCCGTCCCTGTACTGCTACGAGTGCCGGTACTGCCGTACGGGACACAACAACCTCTGCGAGCGGTGGGCCGCGATCGGCGTGACCACGGCCGGAGGGGCGGCGCAGTTCGCGGTGGCCCCGGTCGCGAACTGCGTGAAGCTGCCCGAGCACGTCCGCACCCAGGACGCGGCCCTCGTGGAGCCGCTGTCCTGCGCGGTGCGCGGCTACGACGTCCTGCAGTCCCGGCTGGGCGCGCACGTCCTGATCTACGGCTCGGGGACGATGGGCCTGATGATGCTGGAGCTCGCCAAGCGGACCGGCGCGGCGAGCGTGGACGTGGTGGACCTGAACCCGACGCGCCTGGAGACCGCCGTACGGCTGGGCGTCTCGGCGTCGGCGGCGAACGCGGACGAACTCGAACGGCCGCAGGGCTGGGACGTCGTGGTGGACGCGACCGGCAACGCGGCGGCGATCCAGGACGGCCTGGAGCGCGTGGCGAAGGCGGGCACCTTCCTGCAGTTCGGGGTCGCCGACTACGCGACGCGCGTGACGATCGACCCGTACCGCATCTACAACCAGGAGATCACCATCACCGGCTCCATGGCGGTGCTCCACAGCTTCGAGCGGGCGGCGGAGCTGTTCGCGAACGGGGTGCTGGACCCGGAGATCTTCATCAGCGACCGCATCCCGCTGGAGCAGTACCCGGCGGCGCTGGACCAGTTCGCGGCGGGAGTGGGGCGGAAGATCGTCGTGGTGCCGTAGAAGTTTAAGGGAACGGTAAAGCCACCTCGTTCGTTGACCCGGCATGACAGCTATGACCCCAGGCTCGAACATCCCTCTCTCCGCCTCGCGGGTGGCGGTGGACGTCGCCGCCCCCGTGCGGCTCGACGTGTCGGGCCTGCTGCTCACCGGCGACGGCAAGGTGCGCTCCGACGCCGACTTCATCTTCTACAACCAGCCGAGCGGACCCGGCGTGACGTACCGCTCCGGCGGCGGTGCGGCGCCGGACGCGATCACCGTCGACACCGCCGCCGTCCCGCCCGGCATCGAGAAGATCGTCGTCACCGCCAGCCCGGACGCCGCGGGCCAGACCTTCCAGGGCATCGAGCCGACGGCGACGATCCGGAACGCGGACGACGGCTCCGTCCTGGCCACGTTCACGCCCCCGCAGCTGGGCGCGGAGACGGCGCTGGTGATCGTCGAGATCTATCTGCGGGGCGGCCAGTGGAAGGCGCGGGCGGTCGGCCAGGGGTACGCGAACGGGCTGGCGGGCATCGCCACCGACTTCGGCGTCACCGTGGAGGAACCGGCGCCGGCCCCCCAGCCGGTGGCTCCGCCGACACCCACGATGCAGGCCCCCGTGGCCCCGCCGGCCCCGCCCCTGTCCACCACCCCGCCGCCTCCTCCGGCCCCGCCCGCCGCCGCGGCCCCCGCCGCTCCCGGCACCGGGAAGATCAACCTCGACAAGGGCCGGGTCAGCCTCCAGAAGAACCAGACGGTCTCCCTCGTCAAGGGCGGCCGCCCGCTGCTCTCCCAGGTCAAGATGGGCCTCGGCTGGGAGCCGGCGTTCCGCGGCAAGGACATCGACCTCGACGCGTCGGTCATCGCCTACGGCCCGCAGCGCAACCACATCGACAGCTGCTACTTCGGCAAGCTGTCCATCCTCAACGGCGCGATCAAGCACTCCGGCGACAACCTCACCGGCGAGGGCGGGGGCGACGACGAGGTCATCGTGGTCGACCTCGGCCGCATCCCCCAGGACGCCACCGGCCTGGTCTTCACCGTCAACTCCTTCTCCGGCCAGAAGTTCACCGAGGTCGCCAAGGCCTACTGCCGCCTCCTGGACGCGGCGACCGGCGAGGAGCTCGTCCGCTTCGACCTCACCAACGCCGAAGCCCAGACGGGCGTGATGATGGCCAAGCTGATCCGCCAGTTCTCCGGCGAGTGGGAGATGACGGCCATGGGCGAGTTCGTGAAGGCCCGCACGGTCCGCAACATGGTGAAGCCGGCCGCGCAGGCTCTCTAGCCCGCGCGGCTACGCCCGCAGACCCTCCGTCAGTAGCGACAGATACCGGCGGAGGTGCTGTGTCCCGCCGTTCGCCAACTCCGAGGCGTGGGACACCCCGTGGGCCAGCCGCAGCACCTCGATCGGCTCGATGTCCGGGCGCAGCGTGCCCTCCTGCTGAGCCGCCGCGACCAACCGCTCCGCCGCCCCCTTCATATGGGTCCCGCACGCCGTGAGCGCCGCGTTGCTCCCGTCCGAGACGGCCGAGCCCAGCAGGGACTTCAGGCCGCGGACCTCGATCGTGCCGATGCACACCTCGTAGAGCCACTCCGCCAGCGCCTCACCCGGCGGCAGCTCCTTCGCGATCTCGTCGGCGCGGTTCGCGAGCGCCTCGATCGTGTCGACGTACACCGCCTCCAGCAGCGCCTGCCGCGTCGGGAAGTGCCGGTACAGCGTGCCCGACCCGACCCCCGCCCGCTTGGCGATGTCGTCGAGGGACGCACTCTCCCCGTGCTCGGCGAAGGCCTCCGCAGCGACCTTCAGCAGCCGCTCGTAGTTGCGCCGAGCATCCGCCCGCATGGGCTTGGCCTGCGTCATCCAGATACTCCTTGCGAACCGGGGACACTCTCCGTATCTTAGCGAGAGTTAAACGGAGACAGTCCCCGGTTATCTCCGCGGGCCACCCTCACCTGCCCACATTCCCTTGCTTCGTGCTGCCCGCGCGCATCTCACCCGGGGGACATCGACACGGGAGAACTCCATGTCCAGCCCGTCCGGCACCACCACCGAAGCGCTCCCCGCACCACAACACCCCGCCAGGCTCGGCACCGTCCTCTTCGTCATCGTCACCGCCTACCTGATGGTCGGCGTCGACTCCACCGTCGTCAACGTCGCGCTGCCCGACATTCAGAAGGACCTCGGCTTCAGCCGCACCGGCCTGTCCTGGGTCCTCAACGCCTACACGCTCGCGTTCGGTGGTCTGCTGCTGCTCGGCGGACGCGTCGGTGACATCGTCGGCCGCCGCCGCACCCTCACCACCGGCGTCCTGCTCTTCGCCGGCTCCTCCCTGCTCGGCGGGCTCGCCACCGACAGCGCCTGGCTGCTCGCGGCCCGCGCGCTGCAGGGCGTGGGCGCCGCGCTCACCGCGCCCAGCACCCTCGCCCTGATCACCACCAACTTTCCCGAGGGACCCCGCCGCCACCACGCCCTGGGCATCTATACCTCCATGGCCGGCATCGGTGCCTCCATCGGCCTGGTCATCGGCGGCATGCTCACCTCCTGGGCGTCCTGGCGCTGGGCCCTGCTGATCAACGTCCCGATCGGCATCGGGGTGGCCCTCGCCCTGCCCCGCTTCGTCACCGAAACCCCGCGCCACGCGGGCAGGTTCGACGCGGCGGGGGCGCTGACCGGCACGGCGGGGATGTCCTCGCTCGTGTACGCGTTCATCCGGGTCTCGGAGGAAGGCTGGAGCGACACCCAGGCCCTGCTCGGATTCAGTACGGCCGCCGCACTGCTCGCCGGCTTCACGCTCGTCGAATCACGCGCCGCCCAGCCGATCCTGCCGCTGCGGCTCTTCTCCGACCGCAATCGTGCGGGCGGTTACGCGGGCGTCCTGCTGCTGCCCGCGGGCATGTTCGGCGCGTTCTACTTCCTCACCCTGATCAGCCAACAGGTCCTGGACTACAGCCCGTTGCGCGCCGGGTTCGCCTTCCTGCCGATGACCCTGGTGTTGTTCACGACCGTCCGCTTCGTGCCGCGACTGCTCGCCCGGGTCGGCGCCAAGCCGGTCCTGCTCACCGGCATGGCCCTGCTCGTCACCGCGGCCGCCTGGCTGTGGCGGCTCGCACCCGGCGACGGCTACGCGGACGGACTGCTCGGCCCGTTGCTGCTGATCGGCATCGGCGTGGGCCTGAGCTTCATGCCGCTCAACGCGACGATCCTCGCCCGTATCGAACCGCGCGAGGCCGGCGCCGCCTCCGGCCTGCTGCAGACCCTGCAGTGGCTGGGCGGCACGGTCGGACTGTCGGTCCTGGTCACGGTCTTCGGCACGGCGACCCGGCACGCCTCCGGCACCCCGTCCGAGATCCTCGTCCACGGAGCGGCGCGCGCGTTCGGCGTCGGCGCCCTGATCGGCCTGACCGCCCTGCTGGTGTCGGCCTTCGTGATCACCGGGCGCCGCAGGCCCGCCTAGGTCGTGTCCGCAAAGTCCCGCCGGCTCCGCGACGCCTGGCACGCTCCCCCGCCGCCTCAAGGGCGCGGGAGGTGTCCCCACTCGCCGCACCGGCCGAAAGCCCAAGTACGTCCAGTACGAGGGCTTCCGCACGGCACGCCGAGAGCATGCACCAGACGCCGCGGAGCCCGCCCTTCGGGCGAACGACGGGACTTTGCGGACACGACCTAGGCCTGTGCCGGAAGTGGCGTCGTGCGCCCGGGAGGCCCCTCAGGCCGTCCTCAGGCCGTCTGGAACAGCGCGCTGTACGCGTTGAGCGCGGGCTGGCCGCCCAGGTGGGCGTAGAGCACGGTCGAGTCGGCGGCGATCTCGCCGCGCTCGACCAGGTCGACCATCCCGGCCATCGACTTCCCCTCGTACACGGGGTCGGTGACCATGCCCTCGGTGCGGGCGGCCAGCCGCATCGCCGCCAGCGTGGTCTCGTCGGGGATGCCGTAGATGCCCGCGTGGTAGCGCTCGTCCAGCTCGACGTCCGCCTCGGCCAACTCCCGCTTGACCCCGATGAGTTGCCCGGTGTTCTGCGCGATCCGGGCGATCTGCTCACGGGTGGCGGCGGGCTTGGCCGAGGCGTCGATGCCGAGCACGCGCCGCGGCCGCCCGCCCGCCTCCTCCAGCGCCGCGAAGCCCGCGACCATGCCCGCCTGGGTCGACCCGGTCACCGAACAGACGACGACGGTGTCGAAGAAGACCTCCAACTCCCGCTCCTGCTCGGCGACTTCGTACGCCCATCCGGCGAACCCGAGGCCGCCGAGCGGGTGGTCGGACGCCCCGGCCGGGATGGCGTACGGCTTCCCGCCCGACTCCTCGACCTCACGGAGCGCCTGCTCCCAGCTCTCCTTGAACCCGATGCCGAACCCGGCCCTCACCAGCCGTACGTCGGCTCCGGCCAGGCGGCTGAGCAGGATGTTGCCGACCTTGTCGTACACGGAGTCGGGCCACTCCACCCAACTCTCCTGGATCAGCACGCACTTGAGCCCGGCGCGGGCGGCGACGGCCGCGACCTGGCGGGTGTGGTTGGACTGGACGCCGCCGATCGACACGAGCGTGTCGCAGCCCTTGGCGAGCGCGTCCGCGACCAGGTACTCCAGCTTGCGGGTCTTGTTCCCGCCGTATGCGATCCCGGAGTTGCAGTCCTCCCGCTTGGCCCAGAGCGAGGCACCGCCGAGGTGCGCGGTCAGGCGCTCCAGCGGGTGCACCGGGGAGGGGCCGAAGAGGAGGGGGTAACGGTCGTACGAGGAAAGGGACATGGGTCCTCCCGGGGTGATCCGGATCAGTCGCCGTCGGTCAGGTCTACGAGGTCCGCGAGACTCCGCCAGATCTCCGCGGTGACGCGGACCGCGATGTCCGTCTCACCGGCCGCGCAGGCCTCGATCAGCTGCTCGTGCAGCCCGGCCGAACGGCAGGTGCTATCGCCGAAGCGACGGCGCTCGAGGCGGCGGATGAGCGGGGTGTAGCGGGCGATGGTGGCGGTGGCCGCGTGGTTGCCGGCGACCCGGACGAGGACGTCGTGCAGATCGTCGTCGGCGCTCAGGGCCCCGTCGACGTCACCCGCGCCGACGGCGGCGGCGAACCGCTCGTTGGCGGTGCGCATCGCCTGGACGTCGGCGGCGAAGAGGCGGGGCACGGCGACCCGCGTGGCCAGCTCGTGCATGGCGCCGACCACGGCGGCGGCGTCCCGCACATCGGCGGTGACGACCGGGGTCACCCGGGTGTAGCTCTGCGGCTTGCTCTCCAGCAGCCCCTCGTCCACCAGCCGCGAGAAGGCCTCCCGCACGGGCGCCCGGGACAGCCCGAGCCGCTCGGCGAGCTCGCCGTCCCGCACCACCGCGCCGGGCTCGATCTCCCCGGCCACGATGGCGTCCCGGATGGCTTCGTAGGCGCGGTCCCTGAGGAGGGTGCGCCGGACGGGTCGTATGGCCTCCACGAACTGAAATGTTAGATATCAATGGCCCTGTGGACAAGGGGCGGGCAAGGGTGTGGCCCGCACCCCCCGTAGAAGTGCGGGCCACGATTCGGCGGCTCAGGCGGCCCGGGCGACCCACGGCCAGTCGGCGTCCCGGGCGGCCTCGAGCAGCGGGACCATGCGGAACGCCGCGTCGCCCAGGCCCCCGAAGGTGTGCCGGTTCGCCTTGCCGGACGGGCCGTGGCCCGCGCGGTAGCCGGCGAGGTTCCAGGTGTAGACCGGCACGTTCGCCGGGACCTGCTCGGTCGGGTCGCCGTAGTGGCTGAACGCGTACTGCTCGTCGGTGACGATCAGCACCCGGTCCTGGCCCCGGTAGTGCGCGCGGATCGCCGAGGTGGTGTCGGTGCCGCCCAGGTCGCCGAAGCGGCCGAGGATCTTCAGCACCGACTCGCCCTTGCGGAAGGACAGCCGCCGGTTCGTGGTGCCGAACTCGACGAGGTCCGCCTTCTTCGCCCGCAGCGCGAGCGCCGTGCCGAAGATCGCCGCCGCGTCGGCCCGGTTGAGCTCCGAGCGGTCGGACAGCGGCGCCCACATCGAGCCCGAACGGTCCACGAGGACCAGCGTCCGGCCGGGCAGCGCGGGCACGTTGGCCAGCGAGTGGCCGAGCGCCTGCTCCAGCGGGTACGACCAGCGCAGCGAGGGCGCGTGCTGGTACGCGGCGAGGTACCGGAAGGGGAACTGCCGCGAGCGCGCGACCTCCGCCGGGTCACTGATCTTGGCCGCGACCCGGGCCGCGACCTCGTCGGAGACCCCGGCCTGGTCGAAGTTCCGCAGGTTCCGTACGAGTGCCATCGCACCCATCGACGGAATCACGGCCTCCCAGGCCGCCTTGTCCATCGGGCCCTGCAGCCACCCGGCCAGCGCCTCCCAGGTCATCCCGGCCGCCGCGAGCCGCTCCGCGCCGCCCGCCGAGGTCACCACCGCGCGCCGCCGGGCCACCGGCAGCGCCATCAGCTCGCGGTGCGCGGTGAGGACACGGCTGGACGCGGGCGGCACCGCGGTGTCCGGGTTGTGCCGGCGGTCGAGGGCGTACTGGAACAGCTCGCCCTGCCACGGCTTGTCCGGGTCCGGCGCCGCATGCACCAGGTTGAGGATGTCGCCGAAGCGGTAGCCCTTGGACGCGGTGTCGTACTTCAGCAGCGACTTGCCGTGGTAGAGCCGTCGTACGGCGTCGGCGACACCCCGCTTGACCGGCTTGGGCACTGCGCGGCCGTACGTCGCGGTCCAGTACGCGAGCAGCTCGCCCGGCTCGTCGGGACGCTGCAGTACGGAGGCCACGACCTGGCGGTTCGACGGACCGTCGGTGGCGCCCGCGTCGAGGCGCGCCTTCACGTACTCGGCGGCGCCCACGATCGAGGCCGTACGAAGGTTTCCCTCGCCGCGCAGCCAGCCGAGCAGGCCGGCGGTCCAGGCCGGGTCCTCCACGGCGAGCTTGCGCACCAGGCGTGCGAAGCGGTCGTCGCGGTCGGCGCCGGACTCGTAGAAGGTCTGCTGGGACACGAAGTTGGCGACCGCGAGCAGGAAGAGCTCGGAGCGCGCGTCGCGCTCGCGGCCCTTTCCGCCCTCGTAGCTGCGCAGGACGCGGCCCGTGGAGGTGACCCGCGAAGTGGGGTGCGCCCGGGCGGCCTTGGAGTTGAATCGCGCCATGGTGAATTCCCCCGAATTCCGTTTCGGTTTCTGCTTCGGTTTCGGAGGGAGGCGCAGCAAAAGGAGGGTGCCCGAGTTCAGGAGTCGGCGACGGGACTATAACCTGGCGCGTCTTCCCATTTCCGCCACATCGGCACCGGGCCGATGGCGGGATTCGAACCCGCACCCGCGCTCGGCGGACCAGGTCCCTGAAGTATCCGCTGCCTGCGCACCGGGCACCCACCTTGAGCTGCGCCTCCCCGAGATCAATGATTCGCACCGGGAGGTGCAATGAAGTTGTGGTGTCCAGAGATCGAGGTCGGCGGAACCGACGTAGGTGCTCTGCCTCTGAGCTACACCGGCTCGTGGAACCGGTGGCGGGATTCGAACCCGCGGCCTCCCCATTAAGAGTGGAAGTAGGTCCTGCCTTCGCACCTGGACATGCACAACTTTAGGAGGACGGCCGCGAGTCGAGCGAGCGAATTAAATTGCCGTCAGCGCATCAGCCGCGCTGCTGGCGCTTCCACGGACCCGTGATCGCCAGCATGATCCCCGGCGTCTGGATGTTCGCGAACAGGGTCCTGCCGTCGGGCGAGAACGTGACCCCGGTGAACTCGCTGTATTCCGGCGCCTCTTCGGTGCCGATGTTGAGTTCGTTGCGGGCGATCGGGTAGGTGCGGCCACTGTCGGTCGCGCCGAACAGGTGCTGGACGCCCTCGCCGTCCTCGGCGATGACGAGGCCACCGTACGGGGAGACGGTGATGTTGTCGGGGCCGTCGAAGGCGCCGTCCTTGGACGGGTCGGGGTTCACGCCGAGCAGGACCTTCAGCGTGAGGGTGCGGCGCTTGGGGTCGTAGAACCAGACGGCGCCGTCGTGCTGGACGGGGCTCTCGGTGCGCGCGTACGAGGAGACGATGTAAGTGCCCCCGTCGCCCCACCACATGCCCTCGAGCTTGCGGGCGCGCGTGACCTGGCCGTCGGTGAACTGCTTGCGCACGGGCGTGGTCTTGGCGTCACGGTCGGGGACGTCGACCCAGTCGACGCCGTACACGGTGCCGATCTTCGTGGCGCGGGAGAGGTCGTCGACGAACTTGCCGCCGGAGTCGAAGCACTTGAAGGCCTGCAGGACGCCGGCGTCGTCGGCGAGGGTGCGGAACTTGCCGCGGCCGTGGCAGTAGCCCTCCGGCGGGGTCCAGCGGTACAGCAGGCCGTTCGGGCCGGCCGCGTCCTCGGTGAGGAAGGCGTGGCCTCGCTTGGGGTCGATGACGACGGCCTCGTGGGCGTAACGGCCCAGCGCCTTGATGGGCTTGGGGTTCTGGTTGGCACGGCGGTCGGAGGGGTCGACCTCGAAGACGTAGCCGTGGTCCTTGGTCATGCCGTTGACGCCGGCCTTGTCCTCGGTCTCCTCGCAGGTGAGCCAGGTGCCCCAAGGGGTGTTGCCGCCCGCGCAGTTGGTCGAGGTGCCGGCGATGCCGACCCACTCGGCGACCTGGTCGCGGCGCACCTCGACGACGGTGCAGCCGCCGGACGCGGCGGGGTCGTAGACGAGGCCGTCGGTGAGCGGGACGGGGTACTTCCAGTTGGCGCGCGGGCCCTTGAGCTCGTGGTTGTTGACCAGGAGGGTCGCGCCGCGGGGGCCGTCGAAGGTGGAGGTGCCGTCGTGGTTGGAGGGGGTGAACTCACCCGACTCGAGCTTGGTCTTGCCGCTGTACGTGATGATCCGGTACTTGAAGCCGGCGGGGAGGGCGAGGATGCCGTCCGGGTCGGGCAGGAGCGGTCCGTAGCCGACGCCGCCGTGGGCGGCCGCCGACTCCTCCCCCGCGCTGTCGGTGTCCGTGGACGCAAGGGCGTTCGGGGCGGTGGCGAGGGCGCCGACGCTGCCCGCCAGTGCGACACCGGCACCGGTGATCGCGGATTTTCTGGCGAAGTCCCTGCGGGTGAGCGACATGGTGTCTCCTGTGACGGTGGGTGTGCCGTGGAGGGTGGCGGACCTCGGGTCGGCGCCACCGTCCCGCCCATGCCTGAACGGGAGTTGAACGCCGGGCGACGGCGGCGCAGACGCTTCCATGAATCCGTACGCGTCGGACCACGGGACTCAAAAAACCCTTGTGCCCGGGTAATTGGTCGGACGAATCTTCGTAAGGAAGGCAGTTTTGGGCCAACCCTCCCCAATCCCATGATTTACGGCAGAGCACCTTGACCGCCGGTGTCCACGGCAATAGATACCCAATTGCCTGGAGAACCCGGGGGAGGCGAGCCGAAGTGGACGCACGTCGTGCGCGCAGCCTCCATGAGGGCCGGCTGATGGGCCTGCCCAATGTGACGGGGGTCGGGACCGGGAGGGACGAGGCCACGGGTCGGGACGTCATCGTCGTCTTCGTGACCCGCAAGGTGCCCAGGGACCGGCTCAGGGACGAGGACGTGGTTCCGGACGAACTCGACGGCGTACCCGTGCGCGTGCTCGCCATCGGCGAGGTCTCCGCGCAGGAGTAGCCGCGGCCCCGGAATCACCGTGACACCGGGGAAGAAGGTGGTCTGGCCGTGACGAGCCAGCCCGAACTGATGCGAGGACCCACCGGCGGACAGCTCAGCGACAGTTCACGGCAGCAGGCGCTGTCGGACTTCCTGCGCCGCGAGCAGCCGCTGGCGAACGTCGTCGGCTTCGGCCACGGCGTGAAGTGGAGCGGAGGTGAACCGACCGGCCGGCAGGCGGTGTTGGTGTTCGTGACCCAGAAGGTTCCGGAGTCGATGCTGCCGGAGCGGGACGTGGTCCCGTACCAGATGGACGACGGGACACCGACGGACGTGGTGGCGGTCGGTCATGTCGCCGCGCAGCGCCAGCAGCGCCAGGCGGGTTCCCGCCGGGAGGAACGGCGGGGAGTGTCGTACGGCCCCGACGGCGGCGTCGAGGAGCAGCTGGCGCGGCTGACCCAGCCGCTGCTGGAGGAACTCGGCGGTGTGTCCATCGCGTTCGAGCCGCAGATCCTCAAGCGCCGTATGCGGCCCTGCCCTTCGGGCTTCTCGGTGGGCAACGTACGGGTGACCGCGGGCACGTTGGGCAGTGTGGTGTACGACTTCCTGCCGGGCGCGACGGTCGACCCGCCGGGGCCGGGCCTCGGCACGCCGGCGAAGTTCTACGTCCTGTCCAACAACCACGTGCTGGCCGACTCCAACCGCGCCCAGCTCGGCAGTCCGATCGTGCAGCCCGGTGTCTTCGACGGCGGCTCGGACCCGGCGGACCGGATCGCGACCCTGGAGCGGTTCATCACGATCCAGTTCGCCCCGCAGATCCCGCTGGAGCGGCACAACAACGTGGTGGACTGCGCGCTCGGCGCGGTGGAGTTCCAGGACGCCACCCGCGAGCAGTACTTCAGCGGGGCGCCGCGGGCCTGGCGGCGCAAGGCCAATGTCGCGGTCGGCGACCTGGTGAAGAAGACCGGCCGGACGACCAACATCAGTTTCGGCCGGGTGATGGCGGTCGACGCGACCATCGACGTCAACTACGGCACGGCGGGCACGGCCCGCTTCAAGGACCAGATCCTCACCACGAACATCTCGGCGGGCGGCGACTCGGGCTCCCTGGTCACCTCGCTCGACAACGTGGCGGTGGGTCTGCTGTTCGCGGGGTCGTCGGTCGTGACGATCGCCAACCACATCGAGAATGTCCGCGCGCTGCTGCGCGTCGAGGTCGCCGAGCAGCTGGCCTGACGGCCGCTCAAGTCCCTACGAGGGGAGGCACGTTCCCATGACCACCCAGGCACGCAAGCAGAAGGGCGCGGCGGCGGTCGAGCACCGGTTCCACAACGCGCAGGGCGCCGAGGTCAAGACGCGCGACGAGGCGTTCGCCGCGCAGCAGGAGGTGTCGCCGGAGGCGGTCGCCGCGACGGCCAAGCTGCAGCTGAACAGCGGGGCCGCGGTCACCTTCGACCTGGAGGTGAAGTTCGACCCGAACACCCACCCGTACGTGGTCCTCGGCGGCCAGATCACGGGCTCCATCTGCGGTGCCCCGTGGAACATCACCGGCGGTTTCATCGGTGACACGATCCGCCTGGACGCCAAGCGCGCGGGCAGCGGCAGCTGCGCCGACACGATCACCATCGTCGGGGAGTTCCAGAACCCGCCGGCGTACCGGGGGACGTACGGCTTCAACGGTGCGACCTCGTCGTTCAAGCACACGACGATCTATCACTGCTGAGCAGGGTCACGTTGCGGCGGGCATCGGCCTTCACCGCCCGCCGCAACGGCGCTCGGTCTCAATCCCCTTGCTGGGACCGCGCCTTGAAGGCGGCCTTCCGGGCTTCCTTCGCGATCCGCTTGTCCGGGTGCAGCCGGCCCATGGCCTCCAGCACGTCAGCCGTGGCCGGGTGGTCGACCCGCCAGGCCGCCGCGAAGAAGCCGCCGTGCTGGGCGGCCAACCCCTGCACCAGCGCGCGGAGTTCCTCGGAGTTGCCCTCGGCGGCCAGCTGCGCGGCGATCGTGTCGATGGTCAGCCAGAAGATCATCGCCTCGGACGGTGCGGGTACCTCCGTCGCTCCCCGCTCGGTCAGCCAGACCCGGGCGAGCCCGCCCAGCTCGGGGTCGTCGAGGACGTCCCGCAGGGCCGGTTCGGCCTCCGTGCCGACGAGCGAGAGCGCCTGCTGGCAGCGCAGCCGCCGCAGCGGCGCACCGGCGTCCGCGCCGCGTGCCGCAGCGAGCAACTCCCGTGCCGCCGCGAGGGGTTCGCGGCGGGCCAGCCACTGCTCGGTCTCGGCCTGCGCCGCCGACTGCCCGAAGGCCGCCGTGCCGTCGAGGAGTGCGTCGGCGCCCTTGTCCGCGAGGTCGCCGACCGCGGGTGCCGCGAGACCGGCCTCCAGCAGCCGCGCCCGCAGCCCGTACAGGCCGAGCGGCGTCATCCGCACCATGCCGTAGCGGGCGACGTCGACGTCGTCCACGGGTGCCGCGGGTTCCTCGTCGGCGTCGGCCATCAGCGCCTCGTCGACGGGCTGGTACTCGACGAGCCCGACCGGCGCGAGCAGCCGGAACTGGTCGTCGAGCCGCATCATCGCGTCGGAGACCTGCTCCAGGACGTCGTTGGTGGGCTCGCCCATGTCGGAGGGCACGATCATCGAGGCGGCGAGCGCGGGCAGCGGCACCGGCGAGTCCCCGGGCCCGTCCTCGCTGACCGTCAGCAGGTACAGGTTGCGCAGGACTCCGTCGAGGAACTCGGCCTCCCCCGCCGGGTCCCACTCCAGCTGGGCGAAGTCGACCTCACCGGCCTCGTCGAGCGCGTCCTCCAGGCCCTCCAGGTCGGGCACGCTCGCGTCGGCGAGCACCGTCTCCAACGCGCCCTGCCACACGGCCAGTACGTCGTGCGGGGAGCCGGCGGTGAGCAGGGCCAGGTCCTCCCCGGTCGCGACGGTGCCCTCGTCCTCGTCGACGATCTCGACGAGCCCGGTGTCCAGGGCGACCCGCCAGGCCTCGCTCGCGTAGGCCGCGGCGTCCTCCCCGTCGAGCCCGAGCACCTCGGCGGCCTCCGGCAACTGCTCGTCCACCAGCCCGCCCCCGGCGTCGACGCGTGTGTCCGGGCCGGCCCAGCGGGCCAGCCGAGCCGCCCGGGAGAGCAACGGCGTGGACAGCGCGTCCCGCGCCAGCTCCGCTTCGGGGTGCAGCCGCACCGGCGGCAGGGGGGAGCTGTCTGACATCGGATGGTTCTCCTCGGGCGTGTCGTACCTCAGCCGCTCAGCCTAGACGGATTTCGCCCCATGCCGCCCGGTTCATCTCCCGGACGACGGCTGTACATGGCCGAAACCTTGACAACTGGCCTGACCAGGCAGGAGATTGACGCGCGTAGAAATCTGCTGGACATCTGTTCACTGTAATTTCTACGCGCGTCGCCACCGCCCCACCGGTCGCGGCCTCCGACCGTCCCACGCACCACCCTCGTCCCGGCGCCCACGCACGTCCCCGGAGGGATTCCGTTGCCGAGCAAGAAGTCCGCGCGTCTCGCCGCGCTCACCGTCGCTGCCGTCTGTTCCGCGGCGTCCGCCGTCGTCCTCACCTCTCCCGCGCACGCGGACACCGTCCGCATCCATGACATCCAGGGCACCACGCGTATCTCGCCGTACGCCTGCCAGAAGGTCACCGATGTGGCCGGAATCGTCACCGGCGTGCGCACCTACGGCTCCTCCAGAGGTTTCTGGATCCAGGATCCGACCCCGGACGACAATCCGGCCACCAGTGAGGGCGTCTTCGTCTTCACCAGCTCCACGCCGAAGGTCGCCGTCGGTGACTCCGTCACGGTCACCGGCACGGTCTCGGAGTACGTCCCGGGCGGCGCCTCGACCGGCAACCAGTCGCTGACCGAGATCACCAAGCCGACGATCACCACCGTGTCCACCGGCAACGCGGTCCCGGCCGCCACGGTGATCGACGCGAAGTCGGTGCCGAGCGAGTACACCCCGGCCGGCGACGCGGCCGCGAGCAACTCGATCAACGGCCTGACGCTGCAGCCGTCGAAGTACGCCCTGGACTACTACGAGTCCCTGGAGGGCATGAACGTCCAGGTCGCCGACACCCGCGTGGTGACGGCCACCGACCCGTACAGCGAGCTGTGGGTCACCGTGAAGCCGTACGAGCACCGCACCCACCGCGGCGGCACGCTGTACGGCTCCTACGACGCGCAGAACACCGGGCGTCTGCAGATCCAGTCGCTGGGCTCGACCGCCGACTTCCCGAAGGCGAACGTCGGTGACACGCTCACCGGCTCGACCGCCGGTCCGCTGGACTTCAACCAGTTCGGCGGCTACACGCTGGTCGCGAGCCAGCTCGGGACGCTGAAGAGCGGCGGCCTGGAGCGCGAGACGACGGAGAAGCAGTCGCGCGGCGAGCTGGCGGTCGCCACGTACAACGTCGAGAACCTCGACCCGTCCGACGCCACCTTCGCGGCGCACGCCTCCGCGATCGTGAACAACCTGCAGTCGCCCGACATCGTGTCCCTGGAGGAGATCCAGGACAACAACGGTGCCAAGGACGACGGCACGGTCGACGCGAGCGAGACGGTGAACAAGCTGATCGACGCGATCGTCGCGGCGGGCGGCCCGAAGTACGACTGGCGCTCGATCAACCCGGTCAACGACCAGGACGGCGGCGAGCCCGGCGGCAACATCCGCCAGGTCTTCCTCTTCAACCCGGAGCGGGTCTCCTTCACCGACCGCGCGGGCGGCGACTCCACCACCGCGGTGGGCGTCAGCAAGGTGCACGGCAAGGCTCAGCTGACGGTCTCCCCCGGCCGTATCGCCCCCGCCGACGACGCCTGGAAGTCCAGCCGCAAGCCGCTGGCCGGCGAGTTCGTCTTCCGTGGCAGGACGGTCTTCGTGATCGCCAACCACCTCAACTCCAAGGGCGGGGACCAGGGGTTGACCTCGCAGTACCAGCCGCCGGTGCGCAGCTCGGAGACCCAGCGCCACGCCCAGGCGACCCTGGTCAACGCGTTCGTCAAGAGCATCCTCGACGTCCAGAAGAACGCGGACGTCATCACGCTCGGCGACATGAACGACTTCGACTTCTCCGACACCACGAAGATCCTCGAGGGTGACGGCGAGCTGTGGTCGGCGATCAAGTCGCTGCCGAAGAGCGAGCGTTACACCTACGACTACCAGGGCAACCAGCAGGTCCTGGACCAGATCCTGATCTCCCCGTCGATCCGCCGCGGCTGCGACTTCGACTACGACTCCGTGCACATCAACTCGGAGTTCAACGACCAGATCAGCGACCACGACCCGCAGGTGCTGCGGTTCCGTCCGTAACGGCCCCTTGTTCAGGGCTGGTTGAACACGCCGTTCAGCCAGCCCTGCCAGGCGGCCTCGCACTCCTTGATGTCGGCGCCCGGCGTGAAGTCGTGCAGCGAGATGCCGACCGGGTGGCCCCAGTGGTTGCGCCCGAAGACGCGGGTGAGTCCCCGGTCCGTGCGCAGCCCGATGAAGTAGGGGTTGCGGAAGTCGACCACGGCGTCGAACTCGTCGGGCCCGTGCACCGTCACGCGCGTCCCGGCGGCCACGTCCTCCCCCACACCGAGCGCCCGTCCTACGGCGGCGAGGGCGTCGGCGGCCTTCGAGGCCTCGGGTCCGTCGAAGGTGGCGAAGGCGGCCGGCCGGGGTGCGAAGTGGGTCAGGTACTCCCGCAGGGTGTGCAGATAGAAGTCGGTGTGCCGGGCGGCGCCGTCGTACTGGTTGTCCCAGTCGTCGACGAAGATCCCGCTGTGCACGTACCGCACCCAGGCCCGCCGCCCCTCGTCCCGCGGCTCGATGGTGTAGTCGAGCTGGTTGAGGCTCTGCTCGGAGATGCCCTCGACGTCCTCGACGCGGTTGGTGTAGCGGTGCGGCGGGTCCCAGGCGGTGACCTTGGACCCGAAGGGCCCCTTGCCGCCGACCTTCGGCTCGGGCGGCTCCATCGGCCACAGATAGCCTCCGGTGCCGGTGGTGATCGCCTCCCACACCTCCTCGGGAGTGGCGTCGACCTCGAACTCGCGGGCGATCTCGAATTCCTTGGACATGGTGGGCTCCTGGTTACTGCTGCTCGATTTCCTGCGCGGGCGGCTGCTGGTCCTTGACCGTGGGGTGTACGGCGACGACGATCCGGTGGTCCCGGCCGCCCTCGGCGCCGGGCGCGTCGTACTTGGCGATCAGCGCGCTCACCCCCGCCGTCAACTCCTGTACGAACGCGGCCCGTTCGGCCGCCGAGGCGAACCGGACCTCGCCGTCCAGCGCATACGTCGCCAGCCGCTTGCGGGCCTTCGTCGCGCCGGTGATCAGCGAGCCGACGTCGCGCACCAGCCGCGCCCCGAGGGCGAGCAGCCAGCGCGCGGACAGCTGGTCCCGGAAGCGGTCCGGGTCCGGCTGCACGGCGGCGAGCGCGAGCGGCGAGATGACGTACGACGCCGCGGTCGCCCGCATCAGCCGCTCGGTGACATTGCCCTTGCGGCGCTCCCCGGCCAGTTCGACCAGGCCGTGCCGCTCCAGAGCCTTGAGGTGGTAGTTCACCTTCTGCCGCGGCAGCCCGACCTTGCCGGCCAGCATCGCCGCCGAGGCGGGTCCGGCCGCCAGCTCGGCGAGCAGGCGGGCCCTTATGGGGTCCAGGGAGACGGCGGCGGCCTCGGGGTCCTCGATCACGGTCACGTCCAGCATGCGTCCACCGTCTCACCGAAAACTTTTTTTGTCCAGGAGGCTGAAGTTTTCGGTAAAGGTGGCGATGGGCTCACTCCGGCACGAGGCCGAGTGCATGCTCGTAGCGGCTGACCGTGCTGCTCTTCAGCCCCGGCCAGGTCTGGACGCGCTCCCAGTACGCGTTCGCCGAGCCGATCCCGTCCCCCGGTGCGGCCAGGGCCTCGATGTGGGCCCGGGCGCTCTCCCACTCGGCGTAGTTGAGGACGCGGGTGCCGTCCGTGCTCAGGTGGAAGTGGGCGGCGATGCCTCCGGGGTGCGGGGCGGGCTCGTTCTGCAGCGCCTCGAAGACGGCGTCGACCCAGGCGCGCTGCCGGTCGGGATCGGGGCCCTCGAACTCGACGTCGACGATCACGATGCACCCGGGGACGCGGCCGCCGCGGTCGGCGGGACCGCTGCGGTAGCGCCGGTAGCGGCCGAGGCCGACGCGCTCGATGCCGGGTACGGCGGTGTCGATCTCGTCGACGCGCTCCTGGCGATGCGCCTTCACGAAGGACTCGTAGGCCTGCTCGCTCGTCCACTGCGAGTAGTGGAGCAGGGTGGAGGTGTCGTCGCCGGTGTAGACGTGGTAGCCGAGCAGATCGGCGGCGGGCCAGGGCCGGCGCTCCCAGGTCTCGGCGATCGCCTCGACGGTCTGCCGCTGCCGCAGCGGGGTGCCCACGCGCCAGGTGCTGAAGAAGGGGGCACCGATTCGGGGGTCGGCAAGGTCGGGATGGGTGTCGGTACGGCGGGTCATGGGGGCCTCCTGTGGCCGTCGGCGCATGCCTGTACCGCCCACCCTTCAACCTCAACCAAGATTCAGGTCAAGTACGGGATTCGGCGCGGGGGTTCGGGAGACCCGCAGGTCATGGACGAGACCAAGAAGGAAGAGGACGAGGACGAGAAGGAAAGTCCCAGCCGGTTGCCCGCGCGGTCCTGGCGGGCGGTGCTGCGGCGCACGGGGAAGGAGTTGCTGGACGACGAACTCGCCGACCGTGCGGCTGCGTTGACGTACTACGGCGTCCTGTCGCTGTTTCCCGCGCTGCTGGTGCTGGTGTCGCTGCTGGGCGTGGTGGGGCGCAGCGCCACGGACAGACTCCTCGACAACATCGGGGACCTGGCGCCGGGGCCCGCCCGCGACATCCTGCGGGACGCCGTGGTCCAGCTCGGCGACAGCGGCGGTACGGGCAGTGTGCTGGCCGTGGTGGGGCTGCTCGCGGCGCTGTGGTCGGCGTCCGGCTACGTCGGGGCGTTCATCCGTACGTCCAACGCGGTGTACGACCTGCCGGAGGGGCGCCCGGTGTGGAAGCTGACGCCCCTGCGGCTGGCGCTGACCGTGACGCTGATGGTGCTGCTGGCGGCGAGTGCGCTGATCGTCGTGTTCACCGGGCCGCTGGCCGAGCGGGCGGGCCGGACGATCGGGTTCGGGGACGCGGCGATCGCGGTGTGGGGCATCGCCAAGTGGCCGGTGCTGCTGCTGTTGGTGGTCCTGATGATCGCCCTGCTGTACTGGGCGGCCCCCAACGTCCGCGGACGCGGCTTCCGTTGGATCAGCCCGGGCAGTGTCCTGGCCACGCTGATCTGGCTGGCGGCCTCCGCCGGGTTCGCCGTCTACGCGGCCAACTTCGGCTCGTACAACAAGACGTACGGCACGCTCTCGGGCGCCATCGTGTTCCTGGTGTGGCTGTGGCTGTCCAACCTGGCGATCCTGCTGGGGCTGGAGTTCGACGCCGAGCTGGCGCGTGAGCGTGCGGTCACGTATGAGGGCCGGGCGCCCACGGAGGAGCCGTACGTGGAGCCCAGGGACACCCGGAAGTGGCCGTCGAAGTTGCGGTCGGCGAAGGGGAGTTGACCGGACGGAGGGGGTGACGGGCCGCCGCCCGCCACCCCTCCTCTCGTGCCGTCACTTCTTGGGGTACCGCCAGGCCACCACCACGACCACCGCGAACGCCGCGCCGATGACGAGCGCCGGCCGCGGATGCCGTACCGCCGCCTTGACGACGGGGCGGGCGGGCCACGGCATGCCGTGCTCCGCCCGGTACTCCAGCGTGTGTCCCGTCTCCGTGGCCTTGTCCTGGGCGGTGTGGCCCGCCTGGAGCGCCCGGTCGTGGGCAGTGTGCCCGGCCTTCGTCGCCCGGTCCTGAACCGTGTGGCCTGCCTGCAGTGCCCGGTCGTGGACCGTGTGCCCGGCCTTCGTTGCCCGGTCCTGCACGGTGTGCCGGGCCTGTGCGGCGGTGCTGCGCAGCTGCACCGTCATCGCGCCCGCCTTGTCCCTGAGGTCGGCCGCCCGGGCCCGCGCGCGACCCTTCACGTCCACCATGCCCGCCAACTCCTCCACTGTGTCGCCGAGTTGGCTGCGGGTCTGCTCGATCTGCCGCCGCAGCTCGTCGGGCCCCTTGGCGCCGGTGCCCTCCGGTGAAGTCCTGTCCGTCATCGGTGCGCCCTTTCCCTGATCTCCTCGACGTCGGCCCTGACGCTGCCGATGGCCTCTTCGGGCGTGGGAGGTGCGGCGCGGCGCAGCTGCGCGCGGCCGGTCGCGGCGAGCAGGCCCGCGATCGCGAACAGCACGCCCGTCACGATGAGCGCCGCGGCCCAGACGGACAGCGTCAGGGAGAGGGCGGCGACCGCCGTGCCGGACAGCGCGAGCAGCCCCGCGTAGGCGAACGCGCCCGCGGCGCCCAGCAGCCCGCCGCCGCGTCCGGCGCGTCGGCCCTTGGCCGCCAGTTCCTCCTTGGCGAGGGCCACTTCCTGTCGTACGAGCCGGGAGAGCTGTTCGGTGGCCCGCCCGACGAGCTCGCCCACCGAATGGTGCTCCTCGCGCACCGGCCCGGGTTGCATGGTCCCGGTCACGGTGTCGCCTCCTCTCATGTTCCTCGCGTTCCTCGAGTCCGGAACACTCCGGGTACCCCGGCCGGCCTGCGCTATCCCTGCCGGGCGTCGCCCGGGCCCTGCTCGCCGAGCCGGCCGAGCTGGGTCTGGAACCAGTCGAGGCGTGCCTGCAACAGGGCGGCCTCGGCGACGAGTTCGGGCACGCCGAGCTCGCCGGAGCCGCCGAGGTCGGCGACCGGCGCCGCGTTCGCGCGGCTGCCCGCCACCACCCGCAGCCCCTCGCCGGCCAGCCGCGCGAACGCGGCGAGCGAGACGGACGTACGGCCGCGGACGCAGCCCGCGCAGGACGGGGCGAGGGCACGCCAGCCGGGCCGGCCCCAGCCCGCGTCCGCCAGGGCCACGGCGACCGCCCCGCACGCGCAGGGTCCGACGGTGGACGTGCGGACGCGCTGGCGGGCGTAGCGGAAGCCACGCTCGAAGCGGAGGTAGCGGCCGAGCACGGTGATCTCGAGAAGGACGGCCGCCCGGTGCTCGGCCGTGCACAGCAGCGCCTCGGCCGCCGCACGGTCGTGCACGCAGTGGAAGCCGCAGTCGCAGCGGCGATGCGGTGCCTTGTGGCGCAGCCCGTAGACGCAGGACGCGTCGGCCAGGACGCCGTACGGCAGCGCGCCGCCGAGCGACACACCGGTGAACCCGGCCCGGGTGCCGTCCTGGGACAGCACCGGGTGGGCGATCTTGTATCCGGTCGGCGGCTCCGTCGGGCGTTCCTCCGGAAGCCGCAGTCTCATCGGGCCGCCGGAACCTCTTCGGGGGCCTTCAGCTCCTCGGTGATCTCCTCGGGGAGTTCGAGCTCTTCCTCATGGGCCTGCGGCTGCTCCTCCGCGACCCCGGTGGCCAGTGCCTTGCCGAGCTTCATGACGCCTCCATGGGCTGATGCCGATGACCGTCACGGCCATGGTGACCCATGAAGGGCCGAATTGGACATAGGGCCTGATCAGCGCCCCGGATGCCACTTCGCAGCAATCCTTATCGATATCGCGTAGAAGAATTAAGTGGAGCTTCACGTTGCGCGCGCCGAGACTACGGACATGACGACAGCCGATCGCTCCACTCCCCCGTTCGGTCGCGCCCTCTGCGCGATGATCACGCCCTTCACCGAGGAGGGCGCGCTCGATCTCGACGGTGCGCAGCGGCTCGCCGACCATCTGGTGTCGCGGGGCTGCGACGGCCTGGTGCTCTCCGGTACGACGGGCGAGTCGCCGACCACCACGGACGCCGAGAAGGCGGCGCTCGTCGAGGCGGTGCGGGCCGCGGTGGGCGGCCGGGCGTCGATCGTGACGGGTGTCGGGACCTTCGACACGCGGCACACCGTGGAGCTCGCGCTGCAGGCCGAAAAGGCGGGCGCGGACGGCGTGTTGGTGGTCAGCCCGTACTACAGCAGGCCCCCGCAGGACGCGTTGGCGGAGCACTTCCGGACGGTCGCGGACGCCTCGGGGCTGCCGGTCGTGCTGTACGACATCCCCGGCCGCACCGGCACCCGTATCGAGCCGGAGACGATGCTCCGGCTCGCCGAACACCCCCGGATCGTCGCGGTCAAGGACTGTTCGTACGACTTCCTCGGCGCCCAAAAGGTGCTCGCCCGCACGGAGTTGGCGTACTACGCGGGCTGCGACGAGCACAACCTCGCGCTGTACGCGGTCGGCGGAGCCGGATACATCAGCACGGTCGCGAACGTCGTCCCGGACCGACTCCGCGCTGTGCTGGACGCGTTCGAGGCGGGCGACACCCCCGTGTCCGCCCGCCTCCAGCAACGCGCCACCCCGCTCATCGAGTTGATGATGGCGTCGGGCCTGCCCGGCACCGTCACCACCAAGGCGCTCCTGGGCGAACTCGGCCTGCCCGCGGGTCCGGTCCGCGCCCCGCTGCGGCCCGCCGGCCGCGAGGCGGTCGACGGACTGCTGGCGGCGTACGAGGAGCTGACGGCCGGCTGATCAGCGCCGGGCGAAGACGGGCTGCCACTCCAGCCCTCCGTCGAAGCCCTGCTGGTCACTGACTCCGCTCAGCGGTACGACCTTGTCGCTGCCGATGGTGACCAGCACGAGCCGGGGCCGGTACGTCTCGTCCAGGCTCGTGACCCGCTCCCAGGCGATGAGCCGCTTGTCGTCGGCCCAGGCGAGCAGATGGGCTCCGCGGACCCTGGTGATCTCCTTGCCCGTACGGGGATCACGGATCGAGGAGTACGACTTTCCGGGGTGGCCGTTGACCTCCTTCGTCAGGCCGAGGGCGGCGAGCCTGCCGTTCGGGGAGAGCCGTGCGTCGACGTCCGAGCGCAGGTACTTCTCGTTCGCGGGCGCGGCGACCTTGTTGCCCTTGAGGTCGTAGAACTGCTGCATGCCGTCCCGGCCGCCGATGACCTGCGCGTACACCTGGCCGCCGCGGCCGAATGCGAAGTCCTGGCGGGCGTTGGTGTTGCGGTCCGGTGCGACCGGGGTCCAGGAGCGGTCACCGGAGGCCACGTCGAGGCCGTAGAAGCCGGACCGGCTGGAGTCGCCGTACCTGGACGCCCAGATCCACACTTCCTTGCCGTCTTCGTCGATCCCCTTCTCCTTGATCCGCAGATCGGGGTTGTCGCCGTACGTCGTCGCCACGAGCCTGCGCCCGTCGTACGAGAACGCGAGCCCGCCGACCTCGTGCCCGACCTGGATCCATCGCTCGACCCTGCCCGTCGCGAGGTCGAGCAGGCCGATCCGGTGGGCGGGCAGGTTCTGCTCCAGCACGGCGGCGGTCCCGAGGCCGGGAGCCACGGCGACGTAGGACCACCGGGTGTCCTTCTTGTACGTGCCGGACCTGGGATCGAGCAGCCAGTACGTCCGTACGAAGGTCCCCCGGTTCTTCGTCTGCGGCACGGTCCTCCCCGTCCAGTACGCGGCGAGCACCGACTGTCCGGCCCCGATCATGTCGCGCGGCGGCGACTGGTCGGAGTGGGCGTCGATCCCCTCCTGCGGCAGGACGCCCGAGGGACGCACGTCGTCCTTCCCGGAGTCCAGCAGCGGCACCCCCACGGCGACGGCGACCACCGCGGCCGTGGCGGCGGCGACCGACGCGAACCTGCGGCTGCGGCGGCGCCGGCGGACGGCCAGCACCCGGTCGGCGAAGGACGGTCCCGTCGACGGCTGCTCGGCGGCCAGCTCCCGCAGGGAGTCGCGCACCAGTTCCTCGACGTTCACGGGCGTACCTCCACGGGCGAGTAGTCACGGGACGGCTGCGGGCGCTCGGCCGGGTCGAGAGCGGTCAGCTCGGGCGCGAGGGTGCGCAGCCGGGCGAGCGAGCGGTGGGTGGTGGACCGTACGGTGCCGACGGAGCAGCCGAGGATCCGGGCCACGTCGGCCTCCGGCAGGTCCTCGAAGTAGCGCAGCACCAGCACGGTGCGCTGACGGGCGGTGAGCCTGGCCAGTGCGCCGCGCATCACCAGGCGCAGCTCGGCGTCGGACGAACTGTCGGGTCCGGCGCCGGCCTCCGGCGGTTCGGCGACGCTCAGTTCGCGTCTGGGCCACTTCAGCCGCCAGCGGCTGATCTGCTGCCGGTAGAGGATCTGCCGTACGTACGCCTCGGGCTCGTCGATACGGTGCCAGCGGCCGGCCGCCTTGATGAGCGCGTTCTGCAGCAGGTCCTCGGCGGTGTGCCGGTCGCCGCCGCTCAGCAGCACCGCCGTCTTGAGCAGCGCGGACGACCGGTGCTCCACGAACTCCCGGAAGCTGTCCTGCGCTTCGGCATCCATCGTCACCATCGCTTTCCCCCGGGCGGACCCGGTGTCCGCCCCCTCTGCCCCTTGTGACGCGTGCGGCCGCCCGTGGCTATGCGCGCCCCCGGGAAGGAAATTTCCCGCGACCTCGCACACCCCCGCTGCCGTACGTTGTCCCCGTGAGCCGCCCCTTGCTCTTCCTCGACGTCGACGGCCCCCTCAACCCGTGGGCGGCACAGCCGGAGGGACGCCCCGAGGGTTACACGACCATCCTGGTGGCCCTCCACCCGGGCAGGGCACTGCCCGTCTGGCTCAACCCCGCCCACGGCCCCGCCCTGCTCTCCCTCGACTACGACCTGTGCTGGGCCACAACCTGGATGGACGCCGCCAACCGCTGGATCGCTCCCACGGTCGGCCTGCCCGAGCTGCCGTACGTGGACTTCGGCGCGGGCCTGTTCGCGTTCCGGCCCGACGGGGTGCACTGGAAGACGGAGGCGATCGTGGCGTACGCCCAGGGCCGCCCCTTCGCCTGGGTGGACGACGAGCAGAGCCCGGCGGACGAGGAGTACGTGACTGCCGTCCACCCGGGCCCTGCACTGCTGCACCACGTCAACCCGCGCCTGGGCCTGCGCGCGGCGGACTTCGCGGCGCTCGCGGACTTCGCAGCCGCGGTCCAGGCGTGAACGGGCGTCAGAAGGTGCCGGGGATCTTGAGGGTGATGTTGTTGGTGGTGTCGGTGAGCAGGACGTCGGTGAACTTCACGGTCATCGGCGGGCTGCACGAGGGCTGGAAGACGGCCGTCACCGACAGCGAGAAGTTGGCCTTGCCGTTCTGCACGGGGAAGTCCCCCGCCGCGTTGACGGACGCCTTGTTGACGGCCTTCGGGTGGTTGCCGCCGCCGTTGATGCACAGAGCGGTGGCACTCAGGACGATATGGACCTGGGACTCGTCGCCGAGCCCTGCCTCCTTGCCGTTGACGGTCAGCGTGTCGCCGGACCGCGTGGCGGAGGTGGCGTTGCTGATGAAGTGCGGGCTGCCTGCCTGGGCGGGACCGGCGAGCAGCGTCACGGCGGTCATCGCCGTCGCCGCAGGGAGGAGGAATATTGCAGCGCGTCGCATAGAGAACCGCCTCTTTCGCGCGCGATGTACGAATGCCATAAGGGAGGCATAAGCGACGTTACGCCTCCCTTTTGGGAGTGCAAGTTCGGCGGTGGCGACCGCCGTTGATCAGTTGTGGCTGTGCAGGATCTCGTTCAGGCCGCCCCAGACCGCGTTGTTCGGGCGGGCCTCGACCGTGCCGGTGACCGAGTTGCGGCGGAAGAGGATGTTGGAGGCGCCGGACAGCTCGCGGGCCTTGACGATCTGCCCGTCGGGCATGGTTACGCGGGTGCCCGCGGTGACGTACAGCCCGGCCTCGACGACGCACTCGTCGCCGAGCGCGATGCCGACGCCCGCCTCTGCGCCGACCAGGCAGCGCTCACCGATGGTGATGCGGACGTTGCCGCCGCCGGACAGCGTGCCCATGGTGGAGGCGCCGCCGCCGATGTCGGAGCCGTCGCCGATCACGACACCCGCGGAGATACGGCCCTCGACCATCGACGTACCGAGCGTGCCGGCGTTGAAGTTGACGAAGCCCTCGTGCATCACGGTGGTGCCCGCGGCGAGGTGCGCACCGAGCCGCACCCGGTCCGCGTCGGCGATGCGCACGCCCTTGGGGGCGACGTAGTCCGTCATGCGCGGGAACTTGTCGACCGAGGTGACCTGGAGGTGCAGTCCCTCGGCGCGGGCGTTGAGCCGCACCTTCTCGATGTCGTCGACGGCGACCGGGCCGAGCGAGGTCCAGGCGACGTTGGCGAGCAGGCCGAAGATCCCGTCGAGGCTCTGGCCGTGCGGCTTGACCAGGCGGTGCGAGAGCAGGTGCAGCCGCAGGTAGGCGTCGTGCGTGTCGATCGGCTTCTCGTCGAGCGAGGCGATGACCGTGCGGACCGCGACCACCTCGACGCCCCGGCGCGCGTCCGGACCGATCGCCTTCGCGGCACCTTCGCCGAGCAGCTCCACGGCCTTCTCGGCGGACAGCCGCTCGGTGCCGGCCGGGCCGGGCTCCTCGCCGAGCGCGGGCGCGGGGAACCAGGTGTCGAGAACAGTGCCGTCGGCGGCGATCGTGGCGAGGCCGGCGGCCACGGCGCCGGTGGTGCGAGGAGCAGTCGTGTCGGTCATGAGGGCAACCTAACCGGCCGGGGCCTGCGCAGGCCAACCAGCGGGGCGGGCGTCTCAGGTACCGGGCGGCGCCGGATGCACGGGCGGCCCGCACTCCCCTCGTGGTGCGGGCCGCCCGGGTTCGGGGTGCCGTGTCAGCCGCGCTCGCCGGCCTCGTCCACCACGGCCCTCGCGACGAGCGAGTTGCCGCCGTCGACCTTGTCGCCCGTGACCAGGCGCATGCCGACGATCCGGTACGTCTGCGGATCGATCAGCCACTGGTCCCGCATCGTCTCCCCGCTCTTGGGGTTGTCCTCCCGGGCGTAGGACAGCGCGATCACCCGGCGCCCGGCGGCGGTCTCGACCAGGTGGTCGGTGAGCTGCCCGCCCGGCAGGGTCGCGAGGGCGCGGTAGAGGGAGGCCAGCCCCTTGGACGGCATGACGTCGGCGTCGAGCAGGACACTGATCTCGACGTAGTCGTTGCGCGCCTGGGAGACGCCCTTGCCGTCGGCGATGGCGTTCTTCTCCCGGAGCACCTTCAGCGTCTGCTCGGCGTCGGCCGGCAGCGCGGCCAGCACCCGGTACAGCTCGCGCGGCGAACGGTCGTCGCCCTCCCCGCCGTTCTCCAGGTGCATCTTCGTGATGTGGAGCTTGAGATGCTCCCCCTTGGCGTCCAGCTGCTGGTCTGCCATCGCGGTGCCGTCGAACCTGAGCCAGCTCTCCCGCGGACCCAGCAGCAGCCTCATCGGGCCCTTGACGTCCTGGGCCCGCTTGTCCAGCGGTTCCTGCACGCTCTTGGTGTAGATCCACTGCTTGGCCGTGGGTACGGCGCCGTCCGGCTCCGTGTCGAGCACATCGGCCGCCCGCCGCAGGAACTCGGCCGCGCTCACTCCCTTGAGAGTCACGCCGGGCGAGACCGCGGGCTGCACCTTCCGCCCCGTCCCTCCGCCCACCAGCAGCGAGACGGTGACGGCGACAGCGGTCACCGCGGCCACCACTCCGACGATCACGAACTCCCGCCGCTGCCACAGCGCCCGGCGCCGCTCCCCGGACCGCGCCGCCTCGATCAGCCGCGCCCGCCCCGGCGTGAGCCGCGCCCGGTCGGGCACGGGCGCGCCGGCACGCAGCTCGCGCACCTTCGTCATCTCGTCCATCGCTACGCCACCTCCGCCGCGTCGTTCACGAATGCGGGATCGGCGCCCAGCGCCGTACGGACCTTGCGCCGCGCCCGGTTGAGCCGGGAACGGACCGTGCCGACCGGGATGTCGAGCGCCTCGGCGACCTCCTGGTAGGTGAGTTCGGCCCAGGCGACGAGCAGCAGGACGTGCCGGTCGCCCGCGCTCAGCGCCGCGAGGGCGCCGGCCAGGGGGGCCTGCGCGGCGATCCGGCTGTCGGTGTCCTCGACCCAGGACTCGCCCCAGGAGGCGGCGACCGGATCGTGGCCGGTGCGGGCCAGCGCCCTGAGCGCGCGCACCTCGGCGCGGCGCTGCTTGCCGATGAGGTTGCCCGCGATGCCGTACAGCCAGGGGCGGGCATTGGGGCGCGTGAGGTCGTAGCGGGAGCGGATGCGGAACGCGACCAGGAAGGTGTCCGCGGCGATGTCGTCGGCCGCGGAGTCACCGAGACGCCGGGCGGCGTAGCGGTGGATGTCGGGCGCGTACCGGTCGTAGAGCAGGGCGAACAGCTCCGGCTGCTCCAGTGACTGGGCGACGATCTGCGCGTCGTCCTCCGTCCGTGTCGTGGACGGCGGTGGTCCGCTCACAAGGCTCCCCCTGGTTCGTCGGTGCGTGCGTGTCACCCCCTGTTCCCCGCTGGGCTCGGGAGAGTTCACGGTTTCCCGGAAGAAACATCAGGAGGGAAACACACCGTCGGGATCAGGGAATCACCCGCGCCAGCACCTCGCGCGCGTACTCCTCGTCGTACGGCATCCCGGTGAGCAGGACTTGCAGGCATATCCCGTCCAGCAGCGCGACCAGCGCCCGCGCCGTGAGCGGGTCGGTGCGGCGGGCGAGGCGGTCGGCGAGGTCCGCGGCCCACTCGGCGGCTATCGGGCGCAGGGCGGGGCGGCGCAGGGCGGCCAGGTAGAGCTCGCACTCGAGCTCGACGCCGGTGCGGTCGCCGGCGAGCCATTCGCCCATCAGGCCCGCGAGTTCGGTGGCCAGGTCGGCGCCGGTGTCCTCCAGGCCGCCGCGCGAGACGACCACCTTGACGAAGCCCTCGTTCGCCTGCCGCAGCGCGGCGACCATCAGCTCGTCGAGGGTCTTGAAGTGGTACGTCGTCGAGCCGAGCGGCACGTCCGCCTCGGCGGCGACCGAGCGGTGGCTCAGCCCGGCCAGGCCCTTCTCGCCCACGACGCGGATCGCCGCGTCGATGATCCGCTGGCGCCGGTCGGGGTCGTAGCGGCGGGGCATCAGTGCGCGCCGCCCAGGTTGAGCACGACGACCCCGACGATGATCAGCGCGATCCCGATGGCCTTCGGCACGGTCATCCCCTCACCGAGGTACACCATCCCGATCACCACGATGGCCGCGGTGCCGAGGCCGGACCAGATCGCGTAGGCCGTGCCGACCGACATGGTCTTCAGGGTCTGGGCGAGCAGCGCGAAGGAGACGCCGTAGCCGACGACCGTGAGCACGGACGGCCACAGCCGACTGAAGCCGTGGCTGAGTTTCATGGCGGTGGTGCCGCCGACCTCGGCGGCGATGGCCCCGAGGAGCATCAGGAATCCCATGTGTACGAGGGTACACAACGATACGTACGACCGTACACAACGACGCCGTCACGCATCCCCGGCGGCGCGGGATGCGAAGTCCTGGATTCCGTATGAGGAGGTTCAACATTCATGGAAATCGCTCGCTGAAACGACTCCCCGCGCTCCCTCGGCTCCACTAGGGTTTCACCGCTCACACACCTCACCCTCACCTCACCCCCGGCCGCCGCCTCGGGCGCCGCTGGAGGAACAGCGCATGCCAGAAACCACCCCCGAGCCGCCCCGGAACCCGCAACCCTGGGAGAACGGCTGGACCCCCGACACCTCCCGGGCACCCGGAACCCGCAGACTCTGGCTGGCCGGCGCGCTGGCCCTGGCCACGATCGTCGCGTGCGTGACGGCAATAACCGTGATGGACAAAGGAACTGACGGCACGTCACGCGCGTCCGGCGACCCGTCGCCCGCCGGCTCCGCCACGATCCCCGGGCTGATCTCCTTCGCCACCCCGTCCACGACCGGCGCCACGGCACCGTCCGGCAAGAGCGGCCTGTCGTCCGCACAGCCCACCAAGTCTTCCGCACCCGGGCCGCAGGGATCCGAGTCGGCCCCCGCGGAGAACACGAAGTCACCGAGCCCCCACGGCAGTTCGTCGAGCCACCCGAAGCCGGCGAGCACCTGGCGATCCGTCCGCTCGGTCAACTACCCCGACCGCTACTGGCATGTGAGCAACGACTATGTGAAGCTCGACCCGGTCCGCGGCTCGGAGTCCCGCGAGGACTCCACCTTCAAGGTGGTCAAGGGCCTGGCGGACGGCTCCTGTTACTCCTTCGCCACCCACGACGGCAAGTACCTCCGCCACCGCAACTTCATCCTGCTCGCCGGCCGCGACGACGGCTCGGCCCTCTTCGAGCAGGACGCCACCTTCTGCCCCCGGACGTCGTCGTACTCGGGCGCGGTGATGCTGGAGTCGGTGAACTACCCGGGGCGCTTCCTGCGCCACCAGAACTTCCAGCTGAAGCTGGATCCGTTCCAGAACAGCTCGCTGTATCTGGCGGACTCGGCGTTCCGGCTGGTGGACGGGCTGGCCTGAGCGCACGCACCCGCGGTGGCCCGTACTCCCAGGGTCTGCCCGGGTGTGCCGGGATCGCGGGGCGTGTCACCATGCGCTCATGCGGCGGACGGTGCTCATCGTCGATGACCACCCGCCGTTCCGGGCCGCCGCGCGAGCGGTGCTGGAGGCGGAGGGGTTCGGTGTCGTCGGCGAGGCCGGGGACGCCATGACCGCGCTGCTCGCCTGCGCCCGGCTCAGACCCCAAGTAGTGCTGCTGGACGTGCAGTTGCCGGGTCCGGACGGGTTCGCGGCGGCGGAGATGCTCGCCGCGCTGGAACGCGAGGGCCCGGCGCCCGACATCGTGCTCATCTCCAGCCGGGCACGCAGCGGCTACCGCGAGCGGCTGCGCACCTGCCCGGCCCTGGGGTTCCTGACCAAGGCCGAGCTCTCCGGGGACGCCTTGCGGGCGCTGCTGGACGCGGGGCGGTGACGCGTGGACGCGTGGGACGTGTTCACCGGCTGCGTGCTGCTGGGGAGCGGCCTGACGTGCGGCCGGCGATGGACCGGAGGCCTGCTCGTCGCCTCCGGAGCCGCCTGGTTCCTCGGTGATCTCGCGAGCTGGGCGGTGTTCCTCCACCGCGGGTTGCTGTTCTTCCTGGTGCTGACGTTTCCCGGAACCCGACCGCGCCGCATCACCCATCTGTCGGCCGCCGCGGCGATCGCCTGCTGCACCGCCGTCTACCCCCTCACCCGCATCGACACGGTCGCCGCAGCACAGGCCCTCGTGGTGGCGGCCGGCTCGGCGCTGCGGCTGCGCTCCGGGGCGGCCCCGGTCCGGGAACGCCGGGCGCGGGCGCTCGGCTGCGGCGCGGCGGCGGTGCTGGCGGGCGCGGTCGGGTGGGGGGTGGTGGCACGCCGGACGGGTGCGGCGGACGACCTCGCGGTGCTACGGGTGTACGAGGCGGCCGTCGCCGTCGTCGGCGCCGGGCTCTGCGCAGGCGTACGGCTCCTCGGTTCGGCCCGGGCCGCCCTCACCCGCCTCGTGGTCGACCTGGGCGAGTCCGACGGCGGCGGTCCGCTGCGCGCACGGCTGGCCCCGGTCCTGGGCGATCCCCGGCTGGCGCTCGGCTACTGGGTCCCGGAACTGCGCGGGTACGTCGACGAGTCGGGGCGTCCGCTGCATCTGCCGCCCGCGGACTCGGATCTGGTGGTGACCCCGCTCGCGGAGGACGGCAGACCGCTCGCGGTGCTGGTGCACGACGGCTCCATGCCCCACGACCGGGCCCTGCTGTCGGCCGTCGCCTCGGTGGCCCGGCTCGCCGTCAGCAACGCGCGGCTGCAGGCGGAGGTCCGGGTTCGGCTGGCCGACCTGGAGTCGTCGCGGCGCCGGCTCGTGGAGGCCGCCGACACCGAACGCCGGCTCCTGGAACGGCAGTTGGACGAGGGCGTACTGGGCCGCCTGGACCGGGTCGCCGAGGTGCTGGAGGGCGCCGGCGACTGGGCCGGGCCCGTACGGGAGTCGCTGCGGGCGGCCCGTGCCGAACTGCGGGAGTTCGCGCGGGGCATCCATCCCGCGGCCCTGGTCCGGGAGGGGCTGGCCGCGGCGCTCGCCGAGCAGACGGCGCAGTGTCCGCTGCCGGTGACCCTGGACGTGCCCCGGGTCCGGTTCCAGCCGGGGGTGGAGGCGGCCGTGTACTTCATCTGCTGCGAGGCACTGGCCAACGCGGTGAAGCACGCCCGGGCCACGCGGGCGACGGTCCGGGTGGCGGTAGGGCCCGGCGGCGAGGTCGAGATCGACGTACGGGACGACGGCGCCGGCGGGGCACGATCCGGCCTGGGCTCGGGGCTGCGCGGCCTTGCCGACCGGGCGGAGGCGCTCGGCGGAACGCTGCGGGTGGAGAGCACACCGGGGCGAGGCACACACGTATTCGCACAGATTCCCCAAGGGACAGCCCTGGGGCCGGGGGTGGAGAATCCGGGGGTTGGCCCGGATGTACGGGACAAGTCCGATCCGTACCGTCGAAGCAGGTCGAAACAGCCGGCCGACGGCGCATAGCCCGCGGGGGACGAGGCAAAAGGGGGCGGCGGCATGACAGCAATCAGGATGACGGCGGGGGTGCTGGTCACCGGACTGATGCTGCTCGCGTCGGCCGGCTGTTCCGACGGGGGAAAGACACAGGCCGCAGGGAAGCCGGACGGACGGTCGGGGGTTCCGTCCGTCCGGCCGAGCGGGGTGTACACGGTGACGACGACACACGCCGACCTGATCAAGGCGGGCGCACCGGACGAGGACGTCCCGGAGAACTACGGAAAGTGGGTCTACGTCTTCAAGGGCGACCGACTCGCCTTCACCCAGGAGAACCAGTACGCCTGCACCTGGGCCTACGGCGAAGTACGCTTCCACGGACAGCAGTTCGACTGGGAGATCCTCGACGGCGGCTTCACCAAGGCGCCCCGCAACGCCTACAACAAGCCCGGAGAGCTGTTCACCTTCACCATGAGCGCGTACCGGGACACCCTCACGCTGTCCCGCGGCAAGGACGCGGTGTCGCCCGAGAACTTCCGCGCCAAGCCCATGCACCGGATCAGCGCGACACCGTCCGACAAGTACTTCAGCCGCAACTGCCCGCCACCGAAGGACTGGGCGACGACCGGGAAGGGAGCGTGACGTCATGCGCGCACGAAGTGCGACGGTCAGCGGCTCCCTGGCCGCCCTCCTCGGCCTGACCCTCCTCGCCGCCACCGGCTGTTCCGGCTCCGCGGCAGCCGACAAGGCCGGGGGCAACAGCGCGGCGAAGCCGGTCACCCTGACGATGGCCACGCCCATGGGCACGACGCAGGAGTTCAACGCCTTCCTGACGCAGGTGCAGGCCCTGTCCCACGGCTCACTCCGCATCCGCGTGGAGACGGACGCCCACCATGAGGAGGGGCCGGACTTCGAGGAACAGCTCCTGCTGGACGTGAAGAGGGGCGACGTCGACCTTGCCGCGCTCGGCAGCCGGGTCTTCGACACCACCGACGCGCGCCCCCTCGGCGCACTGACGGCACCGTTGCTGATCACGAGCTACACCGCCGAGGAGAAGGTGCTCGGTGCCCCGGTCGCGCGGCGCATGGTCCGGGAGCTCGACGGCGACGGACTGACCGGCCTCGGCCTGCTGCCCGGCACACTGCGCCGGCCCCTCGGCGCACACACCGCGCCGCTCGGTCCCGCCGACTACAAGGGGCGCACCTTCGGCATCCAGGAGTCCAAGGTCGCGGACTCCACCCTGCGCACCCTCGGCGCGAAGCCGGAGTGGTTCGCGGCCGGCGGCGACGTGGACACCTTCGGGGGGTACGAACAGCAGCTCAGCTCGGTCGACGGAAACCGCTACGACAAGAACGGGATGATCGCGGCGGCCAACGTCGTACTGTGGCCGCGCCCGGTCGCCCTGGTCGCGGGCTCCAAGGCCTTCCAGCGGCTGAGCGAGGACCAGCGGGCCGTCCTGCGGAAGGCGGCGCAGCAGGCCGTGTCCGGCGCGAGCAAGTCCCTGCGTGCGATGGAGAAGGAGTCGCTGGGCAACCTCTGCCGGCGCGGCCAGAAGTTCGCCGCCGCGAGCCCGGCCCAACTCGCCGCTCTGCGCAAGGCAGTTGAACCGGTGTACGACCAACTCGCCCGCGACCCGCAGACCAAGGCGTACCTGGACGACATCACCGCACAGGTGAAGGGCATACCGGCCGAGCCCGCCGCCTCCTGCAAGGGGACGTCCGGAGTCTCCTCGACTCAGTGACTCCGGCCCTCAGTGACTCTGGCCGGAAACCCTCCCGACTGTCACCATTCAGCCATGAAACGGGCAGCCGCCGTGCGCCTCCCGCTCTGGGTGGCCGGTCTCGCACTGGGACCGGCCACCGTCGCGCTGGTCCGGGCCCGCCCGAGCCAGGCCTTTGCGGACACACCACGGCTCGCTGCGCTCGAACTCGTAGTGGGCTGGGCCCTGTTGACGGCAGGCCTGGTGACCTGGCGGCGCCGCCCCGACAACCTGAGCGGAGTGCTGCTGGCGGCCGCGGGGGCGGGCTCCTTCCTCCCCGAGTGGGCGAACCCGGGCATCTCATGGACACCGGCGTTCACGGCCGGCCTCGTCCTGTATGCGACCGGCCCACCCCTGGTGGCGCACGCCGTCCTCGCCCACCCGTCCGGCAGAACGGGCTCATGGGCGGCACGCGCGCTGCTCGCACTCGCGTACGCCAACTCACTGCTGTTCATGGGCCTGTTCCCCGCTCTGATGTACGACCCCTGGGGCACGGGCTGCACAGAGTGCCCCGGCAACGGCCTGCTGATCGCGGCGCACCCGGAGCTCATGGACGCGCTGGGCCGGATCGGCATGACGGTCGGCGCGGTGTGGCCCTGCGCCCTGATCGCCCTGCTGGGCGTACGGGCAGTCGGCACCTCCCCCGCGCTGCGTCGGGTGGCGGCACCGATGTGGGCGGCAGGCGTCGTGTACGCGGCCCTGGTCGCCGCCGACTTCGTCCACGGACTGCCCCGGCACACGCTGAGCAACGACCCGACGGACCGCCGGCTGTGGCTGGCCCAGGAGGCTGCCCTGCTGCTGATCGCGACGGCCGCGGCCTGGCCGTGGTTCCACCGTCGCCGGGTTCGCGGCGCCCTGGCCGACCTGGTGGTCGAACTGGCCGCGGCCCCCGCTCCGGGCGGCCTTCGCAACGCTCTGTCACGGGTGCTGGGTGATCCGAGCCTGACGTTGATGTATCCGCTGGCGGACGGCAGGCTGGTCGATGCGGAGGGGCGTCCTGCCACTCGGCCCGCGGCCGCCGACGGCGGGAACGCCCCACCGGGGCCCCCCGCACCCGCCAACGAAAGTCGCACGGGTCGTGCGGGTGGGAACACAACGGCCGAAGGCGAAGCCGAGGCCGTCACCGCCGTGGTCCGCGGCACCCACACCCTCGCCCTCCTCGGCCACCGCCCCGACACCCTCACCGACTCCCCCGAGATCGCCCGCATCTCCCGACTCGCCCTGGACAACGAACGTCTCCATGCCGAGTTGGCGACGAGGATGAGCGATCTGCGAGCCTCACGGGCAAGAATCGTGGCGGCCGGCGACACCGAACGCCGGCGCCTCGAACGGGACCTGCACGACGGCGCCCAACAGCGCCTGCTCACCCTGGCGTTGACCCTGCGCCTGGCCCGGAACGGCCCCGCGAAGACGTCCCCCGCGGCAGAGCAGGCGGAACACGAACTGCGTGCGGCGACAGAGGAGTTGCGCGTCCTGGCCCACGGCCTCTTCCCCGCCGTCCTCGCGGAGGAGGGCCTGTCCGCAGCCGTGGGCGCCCTCCTGGAGGAGACCCAGGCACCGGTCGAGGTCACCGCCCTGCCCGAGCGCCGGGTCGGGCAGGCCGCCGAAGCCGCCGCCTACTTCACGCTCGCCGAAGCGGTGGCGCACGATGCCACCGCCGTCGACGTCCGGCTCACCGGCGACCGCCTCCTGCTCACGCTCACCGGCACCCACGGCCTCGACCTCGTCCGCATCGCCGACCGGGTCGGCGCCCTCGACGGCACCGTCGCCCCCGGCGAACCCCCGCACCCCGAGATCCGGGTGGAGATCCCATGCTGAAGACACCGCTCCGGGTCGTGCTCGCCGACGACGAGGTGCTGCTGCGCGAAGGGTTGGAGCGGCTGCTCACCGAGTCCGGCCTGGAGGTCGTCGGCAAGGCCGGCACCGTGCCGGAGCTGCTCACCGCCGTGGCCGCGACCCGTCCGGACGTCACCGTCGTGGACATCCGTATGCCGCCGACCCATACGGACGAAGGCCTGGTCGCGGCAAGGGAGTTGGCCGAACGATACCCGGGCGTCGGTGTGCTTCTCCTCTCCCACCACCTGGAATCGACCTATGCCGTAAGGCTGTTGGAGCAGCATCCGGGCGGCGCCGGCTATCTCCTCAAGGACCGCATCCTGGACGTCATCGTGCTGGTGGACGCCCTGCACCGGATCGCCGACGGCGAGTGCGTGGTCGACCCGGCGATCGTCACCCGCCTGCTGGGCCGCCCCCGCCCCCGCTCCGCCCTGCCGAAACTCACGGAGCGGGAGGGCGAGGTGCTCCACCTCATGGCCGAGGGCCGCTCCAACCGCGGCATCTGCGACCGCCTCCACATGAGCCCCAAGACCCTCGAAGGCCACGTCCGCTCCATCTTCGGCAAACTGGGCCTGCTCGACTCCCCCGACGACCACCGTCGGGTCCTGGCCGTACTGGCGTATCTCCAGGTGTCGGTGGAACGCCCCTGAGACGCCCCTAGGTCGTGTCTTCGAATGATCTTGAGTGGTGGATCATGGTTGGGTGATACGTCGCCATGAACTGTCCGATGCCGAGTGGGAGTTCGTCCGGC